>JAQTXO010000492.1 GCA_028688765.1 Acidiphilium sp.
GTTATGGAAGGGAACGACGATGGAGATGGTGGGGGGACGGACGCCGGGAGCGTCAAGGCGGGGCGCGGTTGGGGCGGGTTCGGCCATGGGGTCGATGATGGCACGATTTGCGGGCATCGCACAGGCGGGCGCGATGATCCGGCGTTGACGGGGCTGTTCGATCGGTTCGATATGATGACAGGGTCAGAGGGCGGCGGGATGGCGGGTGAACGGGGCGATGCGGCGCGGGTGAGGATGGCGGCACCGGCGGAGCGGTCGATGCAGGTGCAATCGCTGGTGCGGGCGCTGGCGATTCTGAACCGGCTCGGAGCGTCCGACGAGGGGTTGAAGCTGATCGAGATCGGCCAGCAGGTCGGGCTGTCGCCGTCCACCGCGCATCGGTTGCTCACGACGCTCGAACAGGAGCGCTATGTCCATTTCGATGCGGAACGGCGGGTCTGGTCGGTCGGGGTGCAGGCGTTCGCGACCGGGACGGCGTTCCTCAAGAGCCGCAGCGTCGCGGCCCTGGCTCCGGGCCCGATGCGCGCGCTGATGGAGTTGACCGAGGAGACCGTCAATCTCGCGATGGAGGATCAGCACGAGGCGGTTTATCTGGCGCAGGTGGAATGCCGGCAGATGATGCGGGCGTTCGCGCGGCCTGGGGGTCGGGTGCCGCTGCATTGCTCGGGCGTGGGCAAGGCGCTGCTGTCGGCGATGAACCGTGCCGAGATTTCGCGGATTCTGCATGCGCGGGGGATGGCGCGGATGACGGTGAAGACGATCAACAACACCGCCCATCTACACGAGGATCTCGCGGCGGCGCGGGCACGGGGGTATGCGATCGATGATGAGGAACACGCGATCGGGTTGCGGTGCATTGCGGCGGTGATTTTCAACGAACATGCCGAGGCGGTGGCGGCGGTTTCGGTATCGGGCCCGATGGCGCGGATCACGGATGCGCGGATCCCGCAACTCGGTGAGCAGGTGCGTCGGACGGCGGATGCGATCACTGCCCTTTATGGCGGTCGAGTAGCACATGGATAGGGAAGATTTACTTCAGCAGAAAAGATTAAAATCGCTTGCTACCAATTCAAAATAGTTTTGTGCTTCTTTTTTACAAAAAAGAAGACCTTCCTATACTCACTTTTCACCCGGCACGTATAACCGCCTCAGCCGCGCGGATACCGTCGACTCCGGCGGACAGGATGCCGCCGGCGTAGCCCGCGCCTTCGCCGGCGGGGAACAGGCCGGGGGTGTTCAGGCTTTGGCCGGAGGGGTCGCGGGTGATGCGGATGGGGGCGGAGGTGCGGGTTTCGACACCGGTGAGGAGCGCGTCCGCGCGGTCGAAGCCGGGGATTTTTCGGGCGAAGTGGGGGATGGCTTCGCGGATGGCTTCGATGGCGTAGTCGGGCAGGCAGGGGGCGAGGTCGGTAAGGTGAACGCCGGGTTTATAGCTGGGGATCACGGTTCCGAGGCTGGTGGATGGGCGGGCGGCGAGGAAATCGCCCACCAGCTGGCCGGGGGCGTGGTAGGTGCTGCCACCCTGGACGTAGGCGCGGGATTCGAGGTGGCGCTGGAAGGCCATGCCGGCGAGGATGTCGCCTTTATCGGCATCGGGGTAGTCCGCCTGGGTGATGCCGACGACGATGCCGGCGTTGGCGTTGCGTTCGTTGCGGGAATACTGGCTCATGCCGTTGGTGACGACGCGGCCGGGCTCGGAGGCGGCGGCGACGACGGTGCCGCCGGGGCACATACAGAAACTGTACACGCTGCGGCCGTTTTTCGCATGGTGGACCAGTTTGTAGTCGGCGGCACCGAGAAGCGGGTTGCCAGCGAAGCTGCCGTAGCGGGCGCGGTCGATCATGGATTGCGGATGTTCGATACGCAAGCCGATCGAGAAGGGTTTGGGGTCGAGATGGACGCCGGCATCGCGCAGCATTTCGAACGTGTCGCGCGCGGAGTGACCGATGGCGAGGATGATGTGCTCGGCGGTGAGGGTTTCGCCGGAATCCAGGATCACGCCACGGGCGCGGCGGGGGGTTGAATCGAGGATGAGGCCGGTGACGCGGGCACCGAAGCGGTATTCGCCGCCGAGGCGTTCGATGGTTTCGCGCATGGTCTCGACCATGCCGACCAGACGGAAGGTGCCGATATGGGGGTGGGCGACGGTGAGGATTTCAGCGGGCGCACCGGCGGCGACGAATTCGGTGAGGACTTTGCGGCCGAGATGGTTGGGGTCGCTGATCTGGCTGTAGAGCTTGCCGTCGGAAAAGGTCCCTGCCCCGCCTTCGCCGAACTGGACGTTGGATTCCGGCGTGAGGATGCCGCGCCGCCAGAAGGCCCAGGTGTCTTTGGTGCGTTGGCGGACCGGCTTGCCGCGTTCCAGGATGATCGGGCGGAGACCCGCCTGGGCGAGGATGAGCGCGGCGAACAGGCCGCAGGGGCCGGTGCCGATGACGATCGGGCGGGTGGATGCGGGGCGGGTGGATGCGGGGCGGATGGCGGGGGGTTTGTAGGTGGTGTCGGGCGTGGGGCGGATGTGGGGGTGGTTGCGGGCGAGGATTTCCGGCTCGCCTTCGGTTTCGGCATCGATCGTGTAGGTGAGTTTGATCGCGGATTTGCGGCGGCCGTCGATCGCGCGGCGGGCGATGGTGAAGCGGCTCGGGATGGCCGGGGCGAGGCGTGCGGCGACCGCGGCGGCGAGGTCGGCCTCGGAATGGTCGAGCGGGAGGATGATTTCGGTAAGGCGGAGCATGGGTTGCATGTTTAGACGGTCCGGTGCGCGCTTGCCATGCCGGGGCGGAATAGCCACAAGGCGGAGATGGCCCCTCCCCTGCTGAATTTACAGAATATCCGGCTTTCGCTCGGCGCATCGCCCTTGCTCGATGGGGCGGAGATCGGGGTGGGGGCGGGTGAGCGGATTTGTCTGGTCGGGCGGAACGGTTCGGGCAAGTCGACGCTGCTGAAAATCGCGGCGGACATGATCGGTGCGGATGGCGGGACGCGGTTTTTGCAGCCGGGGGCAACGTTGCGATATCTGCCGCAGGAGCCGGATCTGACC
>JAQTXO010000493.1 GCA_028688765.1 Acidiphilium sp.
ACGAATTCCCGACCGGTCGTCGGCGCGATCTGAACACAAGCCCCAGGCAATCCCGCCTCCCGCAGCCCCTCGCTGATCGCGTCATGGATCGCCCCCGCCGAATGCTGACTTTTCGAACCGCCCCGCAGAATGACCGCATTACCCGATTTCAAACAGATCGCCGCGGCGTCCGCCCCCACATTCGGCCGGCTCTCATAAATCATCCCGATCACCCCGATCGGCTGCGGCACCCGCCTGATCACCAGCCCGTTGGGTCGCTCCCACTCAGCAAGCGCCCCCCCCAGCGGATCGGGCAGCCCCGCAACGATCTCCACCCCGGCGGCAATCGCCTCGATCCGGGCCTCGGTGAGCAACAGACGGTCCCGAAACGCATCCGTCCCGGAATACGCCGCGATATCCTGCGCATTCGCCATCATGATCGCATCCCGATGACGGCGGATCGCCCCCGCAACAGCCACCAGCGCTGCATCTCGCTGCATCACCGGCGCCTGCGCCAGTTGCCGCCCGGCATCCCGCGCCTCCAGACAGGCGCTACGGAGCCATGAGTCGATCGATTCTGCCAGCATGTCCATATCCGAGATTTGCGCCGGGGCCGAAAGCAAATCAACCGCTCTTTCGGCGCGGCGGTGGAGCGGCTATCCCAGGGTATCACGAACTGAAGCTCAGGAGTCCCGTGTCCGATACCCTGCTCCCCGAACCGCGTGTCAAAACCGCGCTGCGCCCGATCGAAGCGGGTGACGCCGCGCGGCTGCACCAGTTGATCAACGACTGGGAAATCTGCCGCCTGCTGCCGGAGGCGCCGTTTCCCTACCCGGCGGACCTGGCACGGGACTGGATCACCGCCGCGATTGAGGATCGCGAGGCAGGAATCGCTTATCAGTTTGCGATCACCGACGATGCCGGCACGATGATCGGCTGTGCCGGGCTGCGCCTCGACAAGTCCGGAATGGCCGCCTCACTCGGCTATTGGGTGGCGCGGCGGGCATGGGGCAGGGGGCATGGGCGGCAGGCGGTTCTGCTGATGCTGCGCTGGGGGTTTGCCGAACTCGCGATCGATCGGGTGGTGGCGACCGTCGCTGACGACAACGCCGCCTCGCTGGCGGTACTGCGCCGCGCTGGATTTACCGAGACGGGGACGGGTCATGAAAAATTCATCAGCCGGCCCGGTATTCGCCAGGCGGTGCGGCATTTCGAGATTACCCGGGAGGTGCTGGCATTTCGCGAGCCGGTGGACCGCATGAATAACGGACCCCGACCTTTGTTGCTGGTGGTGGCCTGTGCCCTGATCGACCGATCCGGCAAAATCCTCCTGGCACGGCGCCCGGCGGGGAAGAAACTGGCGGGGCTGTGGGAGTTTCCGGGCGGCAAGCTGGCTCCGGGTGAAACGCCTGAAGCTGCGTTGGTCCGCGAACTCGACGAGGAATTGGGGATTGCCGTGAAGACAGCGGATGTCGCGCCCTTCGCCTTTGCCTCGCACGCGTATGATAGTTTTCATCTGATGATGCCGCTCTATCTGTGCCGGCGCTGGGTGGGGGTGCCATCCTCGCGTGAGGGTCAGGCGCTGGCCTGGGTCGACCCCGCGCGGCTGGAGGAATATCCGATGCCGCCGGCGGACCGCCCGCTAATCCCGTTATTGCGCGATTTTCTGTGAGGATATCATGAGCGAACCCGCCAATCCGACCGCTGCGATCCTGATCATCGGCAACGAGATCCTCTCGGGGCGGACGCAGGATATCAACGTCAAATTCATCGCCGGTCGTCTGGCCGCGATCGGTCACCGGCTCGAAGAGGTGCGCGTGGTGCCCGATGTGCCGGACCGGATCATCCGAGCGGTGAACGAACTCCGCGCCGCCTACGACAATCTGTTCACCACCGGCGGCATCGGGCCGACCCATGACGATATCACGTCCGAATGCATCGCCGCCGCCTTCGGCGTGCCGTGGGAGAAACACCAACCGACCTGGGAGGCGATGGAAACGCATCTGGGTCCGGAGAATTTCAACGCGGCTCGCCAGCGCATGGCGACATTGCCGCGTGGCGCGGTGCCGATTCCGACCAGCATGACGATCGCGCCGGGGTTCTCGATCGGGAATGTCCATGTCATGGCCGGCGTGCCGCGGATCATGCAGTCGATGTTCACCGCACTCGAACCCGCGCTGGGCCGGGGCGCGCCGATCTCGATGCGGGCCGTGCACGGCATCGGTGTGAAGGAAGGCAGTATCGCGGCGGGGCTGGCGGAAATCCAGGCGCGGTTCGCAACGCTCGATCTGGGGAGCTACCCGTTCTATCGCGACTCGGGCAGTGGCGTGGCGATCGTTGCCAAGGGAACCGACGATGCCGCCCTCGATGCCGCGATTGCCGAAGCCCAGTCGCTGATCGCCGGGCAGGGGATCGTGCCGATCCGTGGCGAGCCCGGGGCGGCTTAACCCCGGTCAAGGGAAATATCCCACCTGTTTTTCCCGCCTGTTTTTCGGGCTGTTTTCCGGCTTGGCCGCTCCCATTTTCAGGGCTCGGCATATCGGTAGGGGGGCGGCGATGGCGGTTCATCCGTTCTGGCGTGGCTATCTGAAACTCTCGCTGGTCACTTGTGCGGTCGCGATGGTTCCGGCGACCACCGAGGCGGAGCGGGTGCGGTTTCACACGATCAACCGGGCGACCGGCAACCGGGTGGTCAGCCGCTATGTCGATGCGGTGAGCGGCAAGCCGGTCGATGAGACGGATCAGGCGAAGGCGTACCGGCGCGACGAGGATGATTATGTAATCCTGGAGGATGACGAGATCGACGATGTCGCGCTCGACAGCGCGCGCACCATCGAGATCGACCTGTTCACCAGACACGACCGCATCGCCTGGATCTGGTACGACAAGCCGCATTTCCTGACGCCCGGCGACAAGCTCGGCACCGAGGCCTTCGCGGTGATCCGCGATGCGATGGCGGCGACCGGCATGGTCGGCATTGCGCGGCTGGTGCTGTATCGGCGGGAGCGCGCGGGGATGCTGGGGCCGAGCGGGCAAGGGATTAATTTCTGGACCCTTCGC
>JAQTXO010000494.1 GCA_028688765.1 Acidiphilium sp.
GCCCGAGGGCGTAGACCCGCAGCAATCCGGCCTTGCGCGCTGGCTTCCCGAAAATGCCAACATCGTGCCCGAGCCGACGCAGACGCCGGAGGCCGCCTTTGCCGACGCGATCCGGGCCGCTGGCTTGCGACTGGACGGCCCGCCCGTCATGGACGGCAAGATTCACCGCCTGCCGGTCGAGGGCGACCGGGGCAGCGAACGCAGCGGAGCCTATGCCGGTCACATGGAAGGCCGGATGCCCGGCGGCTACATCGAGAACTACAAGGCAGGCGAGCGCATCAACTGGAAATTCGAGGGCAAGGTTGACGCGATCCGCCCCGAGGAAGCCGCCCGCCTAGAGGCCGAGGCCCGGCAGCGGCAGGAGCAGCGGGCCACCGAGATGGCAGGCCAGCACGAGCGCATGGCGACCGTGGCCGCCGCCTTGTGGGATGAGGCCGAACCGGCCACAGCGGAGAACGCCTATTGCGCGGCCAAGGGCATCACCCAGCCCGGCGAGAACGGCTTGCGCGTGGTGCCCGGCAGCGTGTCCGATGCGGCCAAGGCCGCAGGCGTGCGGATCGCCAGCAACACCCGAGAGGCCAAGGCCATGCGCGAGGCCGAGCCGGATGCCCGCGTGTTCCTCGCGGGCGATTTGCTGGTGCCCGCCCGTGACGGCGACGGCAAGCTATGGTCCGTTCAGACCGTTAATCCGCGCTTCAAGGGCTTCATGAAGGAAGGCCGCAAGGCGGGCCTGTTTACCGTGGCCGGTGCCCGGCAGGACGATCTAGCGACCGTCCTGCAGAACGACCCGGCCATGCCCCTTGTGCTGGCCGAGGGCTATGCGACCGGGGACACGGTAGCCCGGTTGACCGGGCGGCCCGTGGTGGTGGCGTTCGACAGCGGCAACCTCGATGCAGTCGCCCGCGAACTGCGCGAGCGTTGGCCCGACCGGGCCTTGCTGATCGCCGCCGACAACGACCACCTTGCCGCCAAGGAATTGCTGCCCGGTGGCCGCGAGCGCGGCAACGTGGGGGCGACCAAGGCCCAGCAGGCCGCCGAGAACCACAAGGGCGGCGTCATGCTTCCGCGCTTCGCCGAGGGCGAGAAAGGGTCCGACTGGAACGACTACGCCGCCCAGCATGGCGACGAGGCCGCCCGGAAGGAACTGGCCCGGCAGATGGCCGAAGCCAAGACCGAGGCGACCATGAACGCCGAGCGCATGGTTTACCTTGCGCGCGAGCGCGAGGCCGAGGCCGTCAACGATCCGACCACGAGCGCCGACGACGAGGCGGTTGCGCGAGAGCGCGGCGCGGCACAGGCGCTTATGGGCCGGGCCATCGCCCAAAGCGGCGAGGTCCGCGCGCAGGCGACCGATGCACTGGCCGCGAGCGCGAACGGCCAGCCCCGGCCAGTGTCCGCCGTCACCGCAGGCATCGACCGCGAGATTGCGACCATGCGCGATGAGGTCAGGGAAGAACGCACGCACGTTCTGGACGGCGAGAACGTGTCAACCAAGGCCGACAAGGCCCAGCAAAAGCCACAGACGCAGGCCCGCCGCAGCCGGGGCCGCGACTACGACGCGGGCTTTTGACCTGACGCCCGACCGCTTCGGCGGTTGGGCTTTTTTCACAGGAGAACAGCGTTATGACCACACTGGTAATCGTGGAGTCGCCCGGCAAGGTAAAGAAGATTAGCGCCCTGCTTGGCGACGGCTTCAAAGTGGTGGCGAGCGTCGGGCATGTGCGCGACCTGCCGCCGAAAGACATAGGCGTAGAGCCGCCAGATTTCCGCCCGCACTATGAGCCGACCGAACGAGGCCGCGACGTGCTGGCGAAACTGAAACGCGAGGCCGCAGCCGCCGACCGCGTGTTGCTGGCGACCGACCCCGACCGTGAGGGCGAGGCTATCGCGTGGCATCTCGCCGACGCGATGAATCTGCGCAATCCGCAGCGCATCACCTTCACCGCGATCACCAAGGAGAAGGTGCAAGCCGCCGTCGCCGCGCCCCGGCCCATCGACATGCCCCGTGTGCGCTCTCAGGAGGCCCGCAGGGCGCTTGACCGCATCGTGGGGTGGCGTGTCAGCCCGGCCCTATCCGACCGGGCAGGACAGCCCCTTTCCGCTGGCCGGGTGCAGTCTCCGGCGGTGCGCCTCGTGGTAGACCGCGAGCGCGAAATTGCGGGCTTCAAAGTCACCGAGCATTACGGCGCGGAACTGATCTTTGACAACGCAGACGGCACCAAATGGAAAGCGGCATGGGATACCAAGCCGCACCTGCCCGAAGGGCAGAGCTACATGCTGGACGACGCGCTTGCGCGCCGCGTGTCCGAGGTCCGGCAAGTCACCGTCGCCGAGTTCGCCGACGCCGAGAAGGGCAGGGCACCGGCAGCGCCCTTTACCACGTCCACCTTGCAGCAGGCCGCCGGGCAACGCCTCAAGCTGCGACCGAAAAAGACGATGGAGCTTGCGCAACGGCTCTATGAGCAAGGCGCGATCACCTACCACCGCACCGACGCGCCCAACATGGACGACGCCGGGATGCAGGACATAGCCGCTTACGCACGCGGCGCAGGCTTGGCGCTGGCCGACAAGCCCCGGCGCTGGAAAGCCAAGGAGGGCGCGCAGGAGGGGCACGAGGCCATCCGACCGACACACGCGGCGGACGTGGAGGCCGGAGAGACAGACGACGAAAAGGCGCTCTATCGCCTCATCTGGCAGCGGGCCGTTGCCTCGCAGCTTGCCGACGCGCTCTATGCGGTGCGATCCGCGCGACTGGACGGCAACGCCGAGGGGCTGGCCGTGAGCTTCACCGCCACGGGCCGCACCCTGAAATCGCCGGGGTGGATGGCCGTCTATGCCGCCGACGAGGACGACAGCGACGACGACGAGGCGGACGCCTCTAGCAACCCCATCCCGGCCCTGACGACCGGCGAGGGCCTGACCGCCGCAGCCGGGCGGCTTCTGACGAAGCACACAAAGCCGCCTGTCCGGTTCACCGAGGCAACGCTTGTCAAAGAGATGGAGCGCCTTGGCATCGGGCGGCCC
>JAQTXO010000495.1 GCA_028688765.1 Acidiphilium sp.
CAGACGAACAGGGGCATTTTGAACATGTTCATGCCGGGGGCGCGCATGTTCAGGATGGTGACGATGAAGTTGACCGCGCCCGCGAGGGAGGAGACGCCGGCGAGCTGGAGGCCCATCAGGGTGAAGTCGACCGCGGGGCCGGGCTGGTACTGGGCATCGGACAGGGGCGGGTAGAGCGACCAGCCGATACCGGCGCCGGGGCCGACCAGCAGGCCGAGGTTGACGAAGAAGAAGCCCATGACCAGGAACCAGAAGCTCATGTTGTTCAGGCGCGGGAAGGCCATGTCCGGCGCGCCGATCATGATCGGGACCATCCAGTTGCCGAAGCCGCCGATCAGGGCGGGCATGACCAGGAAGAAGATCATGAGAAGGCCGTGGGCGGTAACGATGGCGTTCCAGGCCTGACCGTTGGCGACGACGGTGTTGCCGGGTTCGGCGAGCTGGGCGCGCATGATGAAGGAGAGCACGCCGCCTTCGATGCCGGCGACCAGCGCCCACACCATGTAGAGGGTGCCGATATCCTTGTGGTTGGTGCTGAGGAACCAGCGGCCGAGGAAGGATTTCCGGTCGGTGTGGTGGTGATGGTCGGACACGGCGTGGCCGTGGGCCGCCTGGAAGGTGTTATCGGACATTGATTGGTCTCCGGGGGGTCAAACGGGTCAGCCTGCGGTCACGGCGCTGGCGCCGATCCAGTAAACGGACACGAACATGAACAGCCACAGCACGTCGACGAAGTTCCAGTACCAGGCGATGGTCTGGAAGCCGGCGTAGCGCTCGGGGGTGAAGGCGCCGCGCATGATGCGGATGGTGGCCATGGCGAGCAGGATGACGCCCATGATCACGTGCAGCATGTCGAAGCTGGTGAGGATGAGGAAGAGCGAGGGGTAGATGCCGCCGTGGTAGACCGGGAAGGGCAGGTTCGCGAATTCCCAGATCTGGCCGAGCAGGAAGACGATGGCGAGCAGGGTGGTGGCGGCCATGCCGAGGGCGGCGTTGGTGCGGTTGCCTTGCAGGATGCCGTCGAACGCGCCGGTCAGGGTGGTGCTGGAGAGCAGCATGACCAAAGTGGCGAACAGGGGTTCGCCGAGCGGGTTGATGGTGTGGATAAGGGCGGGCGGCCAGACGGCGACGTGGCCGATGCCCATTTTCGCGGGGAAGAAGAAGAAGTTGAAATAGCCCCAGAAGAAGGCGACGAACAGCATGAGTTCGGCGACGATGAACAGGGTGACACCGTAGCGGAAGCTGATTTGCGGGATGACGCCGGCTTTGAGGAGGTTGGGGCCGTCGTTCAGGGCATCGCGCGCCCAGAGGGCGATGGAGGTAAGGAACATCAGCAGGCCGACCGCGAGGAGGGTGATGCCTTCGTGGAAGGTATAGGCGATCACGCCGCCGGCGGTGACCATGGCGGAGACAGCGATGGCGAGCGGCCAGGGGCTGAGGCCGACCGGGGTGAACGGGCTGGTGACCGTGGCCGGGCCGTAATGATGCGCATCGGCATCGGGAAGTGTGTGATCAGTCATCCAGCGTCACCTTGCAGATCATGGGGCGTCCCCGACGATGTTGTTTTATGGAGTTGTTCGGTAACAGTTACGAATTTAGCTTAGAACACGCATTATTGAATTGGAATATAACAACCGTAATGGCGAGGCAAGAGGTGTTTTTTCCTCGCCTGCCATGATGGCCGGGATATTACGATAATGATCCGGTTTGCCGGGCGGATTCGGGATCAAGTTCCCGCGAGGCGGCGCCCGCCTGCGCGTTGGATGGGTGGGGCGCCGCTGTGGGGTGTCAGTAATGGACGAGGCGGCGGTAGAGGTGCCAGGTGGCGTGGCTGAGGATGGGCAGGACGACCACGAGGCCGACCAGGGCGAAGGCGACGCCGACGAACAGGCCGAGCGAGACGATCAGGCCCCAGACGAGCAGCGGGCCGACATTGAAGGCGAAGGCCTTGAGCGAGGTGCCGATGGCGCCGACGAAGCCTTCGGGACGATCGAGCACCATCGGGAAGGAGACCACGCTGAGGGCGAGGACGATGACGGCGAAGACGAAGCCGACCGCGAAGCCGCTGATGATGAGGCCCCAGCCGCGCAGGTGGGTCACGATGTGGACCAGCATGACGCCGAGGCTGATCGGGTGCTGTTTGCCGGAGAAGGCGACGAACAGGAAATGGGCGGCACCCATCCAGAGGATGAAGATGGAGATCAGGGTCAGGCTGAGCAGGGCGATGGTGCCGATGGCGGGCGAGGTGAGGACGCCGAGTGCATCGGTCCAGCCGGCGTTCTGATCGGTCTCGAGGCGGCGGCTCATTTCATAGAAGCCGAACGCGGCGATCGGGCTGACCAGGACGAAGCCGGACAGGAGGGGAAACAGCAGGTCGGCATAGCCGGGGCCGCTGGCGGCGACGATGGCGGCGACGCCGATGATCGGCAGGATGAAGACCAGGAGGATGGCATCGGCGCGGGTTTTGGCGAAATCCTGCGCGCCTTCGGCCAGGGCGGCGAACAGGTCGTTATAGGTGATGCTCTGGATGACCGGGGTGGTGCGGGCGACGGCGGTGCTGTCCCAATAGGTTTGGTCGGCTGATTTTCCGACCGAGGAAAAGCCGCTGAAGACCATCTGGAACGGCCAGAAGAACGGGTTTTGCGCACGCATGTCGGTTCTCTCCACTATCGGCAGCTTTTTTCTCGTCGTCATGGCCGGCCTGTGGGGCCGGACACGGATTAGCGAGCTTATTCGAATTATAGAATGAAAAGGCAAGCCCCGCCAGAATTTTCTGAGTCGGGGCTGCGGGGAGTTTGACATGGTGCGCCGGGCAGGACTTGAACCCGCAACCAAACCGTTATGAGCGGTCCGCTCTGACCAGTTGAGCTACCGGCGCACGCGGGGGCCTGTATGGCCAGTGCCGGGCATGATTGGCAATATGCGGTGCGGCGTCTAGAAGGCGGGCAGGATTTTTCGGGAGATTTTTTTATGGATCTGAGCAAGCTTTCGGCCGGCAAGGCGCCGCCTTCGGACATTCATG
>JAQTXO010000496.1 GCA_028688765.1 Acidiphilium sp.
TGCGGCTGGGGCGGGATGGCGCTGACGCTCGCACGGGATTATGGCGCGCGGGTGACCGGGATTACGCTTTCGGTCGAGCAGCTCAACGAGGCGCGAAGCCGGGCCCAGGCGGAGGGGCTTGCGGAGCGGGTGACGTTCGAGTTGATGGATTATCGAAATATGAACCGGACGTTCGACCGCATCGTGTCGGTGGGGATGTTCGAGCATGTCGGGCTGCCGAATTATCAGGCGTATTTCGACACGATCAAGCGCTGTCTGCACCCTGATGGTGTCGCTCTCGTCCATGCGATCGGGCGGTTCGACGGGCCGGCGGGGACCAGCCCGTGGCTGGCCAAGTATATTTTCCCCGGCGGGTATTCGCCGTCGCTGTCGGAAGTGTTCGGGCCGGTCGAACGGTCGGGGCTGCGCTCGACCGATATCGAGATTTTGCGGCTGCATTACGCCAAGACGTTGAACCACTGGCGCAAACGTTTCGCGGCCAACCGCGATACCATCGCCTCGCTTTACGACGAACGGTTCTGCCGGATGTTCGAATTCTACCTTTCCGGGTCCGAACTCGCCTTTGCCGTGCAGGACCACATGGTATTCCAGCTCCAGCTTGCCCGCCGTCAGGATGCCGTGCCTCTGACGCGCGATTACATCACCGAGACCGAACGCAAAGCCGCCCGCCAGACAGCATAGGCGGCACGGACCCAAACGGAAAAAAGTTTTTTGGTTCTTTTTTACAAAAAAGAACCGCTTTTATCTGTCCTGTCCTGTCCTGACGTTCCCCTGTCACG
Source organism: Acidiphilium sp. (assembly GCA_028688765.1). GTDB lineage: Bacteria > Pseudomonadota > Alphaproteobacteria > Acetobacterales > Acetobacteraceae > Acidiphilium > Acidiphilium acidophilum. The sequence goes on from JAQTXO010000496.1 coordinate 780, forward strand.
CCACCAGCGCCTTAAGCGTTGCCGCATCAGGCCGCGCGCCGATCTGGCTGATCGCGGCGGCGGCGGCGGCGCTGGCGAGGCGCGCGCATTCGGGAAGGGCTTGGTTTTTCGCCAGCGCGGCGAGGAAGCCGGCGGCGTAGGCGTCACCCGCGCCGGTGGTGTCGACCACGGTGGCGGGGGCGGCTTTTTCGTGGTGGCGGGTTGCGCCCTTGATGACGACGCTGCCCGCTTCGCTGCGGGTGAGGACGGCGAGGGGGAGGGGTTGGGCGGCGATGTTGGCGGCGCTGTCGAACTCGTTCTGTTCGAACAGGGCGCAGATTTCGACTTCGTTGGCGAACAGGATGTCGACGCTGGCGAGAAGATCGAGGAAGCCGGCGCGGTGGCGGTCGACGCAGAAGGCATCGGAGAGGGACACGGCGACTTTGCGCCCGGCGGCGTGGGCGATCGCGGCGGCTTTGCGGAAGGCGGCCTGGGCGTGCGGCGGGTCGAACAGATAGCCTTCGAGGTAGAGGATTTCGGCGTCGGCGATGGCGGTTTCGTCGAGATCGGCTTCGGAGAATTCGACGCAGGCACCGAGATAGGTGTTCATGGTGCGCTGGCCGTCCGACGTGACGAGGATGAGGCAGCGGGCGGTGGGGGCGCTGGTGGCGGCGCGGGCGGTGGGAAAATCGACGCCGATGGCTGCGAGGTCGGCGGCGAAGGCGTGGCCGAGGGCATCGTCTGCGACTTTGCCGAGAAAGGCGACGCGGGCGCCGAGACCGGCGGCGACGGCGCAACTGTTGGCGACCGAACCGCCTGAGGCGGTTTTGCCCTGGGGCATGGCGGCGGAGAGGCGTTCGGCGGTGGCGGCGTCGATCAGGGCCATGCTGGATTTGCGCATGTCGTGCCGGTCGAGAAAATCGTCGGTGGTGAGGGCGAGGACGTCGACGATGGCGTTGCCGATGCCGATGATGTCGTAGCGTGCGCTCATGCGGAACTCCTGGCCGGGCGATGATGGGGTCGGGCTGCGCGTAGCATCGGCGGCGGTGAGATGCCAGACCGGGTTGGGATATGACCGGAACAGGGACGGAATCTCGATTTCAGATGGACGAGAGATTGCGGTTCGGCAACTTGATGGGTTTGCGGAACCTTGGGGATAAAAGAGGGTTTTTTCGGGTTCAGCGATTGTCGGTGCGGCAGGGCGCGTGCTAGCTGCGCTGAGCGCGAAGCGAGCGGAGGGTTCATGATCAGTTTCAGAAAACGCGACGAGCAGCCGACCCCGACCAAGGCGGATGACACGCCCGGCGCGACGGGACCGGATGGCGCAGCGCGCGCGCCGGGTTCCGATGACGGCCTGAGCATGCCGCCGTTTCGGCCCGCAGCACCGGGTTCCGCACGAAATTCCCCCGAATCGACCGAACAGGAGATGTCCATGGCACGATCACCGTTTGCCCCGACCCAGCCGACCCCGGCGCAGCCGACGCCGCCCGCCTCGCCGCTGAGCGGTGCGACGTTCCGCCCGACGATGGGGCCGCGCGCCGAGAACGCGGAGCGGCGGACCCTGGTGGTCGGGCGCGGGATTTCCGTGCAGGGCGTGGTGCAGGATGCCGAGCGGCTCGTGGTCGAAGGCACCGTCGAGGCGACCATGATCAAGGCGAGCGAACTCTCCATCACGCAGGGTGGCGTGTTCAAGGGTGAGGTCGAGGTCGAGGAGGCGGAGATCGCCGGGACGATCGACGGGACGCTGACCGCGCGGCATGCGCTGATCGTGCGCGCGACCGGGCGGGTTCTGGGCACCGCGCGTTGCCGGCGCCTGCAGGTCGAGGATGGCGGGCAGATCACCGGGCGGATCGAGATGATCACCGAAGGCGCCGCCGCTTCGGAATGAGGCTGCGGACGCGGGTTGCGGTGCTGCTGCTGGCGACCGGCCTCGCCGGTTGCAGCGCGGGGCCGCGCCCGGTTGCGGCGGCGGCAACCGGGACGGCAGTGCCGGTGACGCTGGTGGGCACCTCGGCCGAAGGGTTGCAGGCCGATCTTGGCAAGCCGGCGTTGCGGCGGATCGATGGGTCGGCGCAGGTGTGGCTTTACGATTCCTCGGTCTGCCGGCTCAATGTGATTTTGTACCCGGGGCCGACCGGCGTGCCCGCAGTGAGCGCGGCGATGCCGTTGCCGCGCGGGGTTTCGCAATCCTCCTGCGTGGCGAGCTTGATGCGCGAACGGGGGGTTGGGCGGGTTTGAGGTGCGGGGCAGGCGGGGTAGGGC
>JAQTXO010000497.1 GCA_028688765.1 Acidiphilium sp.
GGTCCTGTTCGGTGGCGATGCCGTCGGCGACCGTGCCGTGCGGAGCAAGGGGATGCCGGCGGCGGGTTTCGGTGAAGCGGCGCTGGAGCACTTCGGTCGAGGCGATGGTGAAGATCAGTTCGGGCTGGATCGTGCCGGTGCGGCGCAGGCGGGCGAGGGTTTCGATGATCTGTTCGGCGGAGAAATCGCGGGTCCTGGCGTCGATCCCGACCGCGAGATTGCGTTCGGCGCCGATCAGGGTTTCGACCATGCTGAGGGGGGGATTGTCGACCGCCTCGTAGCCGATGTCTTCGAGGGTGCGGAGGACGGAGTTTTTGCCGGCCCCGGAGAGTCCGCTGACCACGATGAGGCGTGGGACGGTGCGGGCGGGGGGCGGCGGCATCATGAGGCGAAGGCACCGCAGGATTGGGTTTTTCGGCCGCAGGCGGCTTCGAGCGCCCAGGTGATGCGGATGGCGGCGGTCGGCGTGACCGGATCGATCCGGATTTCGGGGATGCCGAAGGCAGGATGGGTGCGGGGTTCCGGCAGCCGGGGGGCGGGGCCGTCGAGGTGGACCGCGAGGCGGAGGTGCGCCGAGGGGCGGTGGGGCAGGTGGAAAATGCCGAGACCGCGCACCTCCATCAGACCATCGAGACGAAAGGCGGGGCGCACGCGCCCGTGATCGAGCTCGAACTGATCGTCACCGACGAGTTCGAAGCCGCGATCGATCAGTTGGAGCAACAGATCCGATTTGCCGGAACCCGGAGGACCGAGCAGCACCACCGCATCATCGCCGAACGCAGCGCAGGAACCGTGAAAAGCCATCGTATCAGGATTGTGGCAAGTTTCGGGATGAAACAAAAGGGGCAGATGGCACAGAACAGTCCGAATCTTTATGATTTTGTAAGATGTTGATGATTTCAGCCCGTTTTTCGTGAGAGGGCAGCCGTAGATACAACCATAAATTGCCAGGGAAAATTGCCGGTTGGACGAACGGGGCGCGCGCGTCGGCGGGGGTGGCTTGCGGCTTCGGGGGGATCACGGTCTAATTGTTGCGACACTGGATGGAGACGATGATGGATGCGCGGCGGCCGGTATTGATCGTGGGGGCGGGTTTTGCGGGGGCGGTTCATGCCCGGCTGCTGGCCGAGGCGGGCTACCGGGTCGATGTGATCGACGTGCGGCCTCATATTGCGGGCAATGCCTATGATCACGTCGATACCAACGGCATCAGGGTGCATGCCTACGGGCCGCATCTGTTTCACACGAAGAATCGGGCGGTCGCCGACTGGCTGCGCACGTATGGCACCTTCGTTGATTATTCCCACAAGGTCAGGGCGTTGCTGCCTTCGGGTGCGCTGGCACCGCTGCCGATCAATCTCGATACCGTCAACATGGTGTTCGGGACCTGCTATACGACGGCGGAGGAGGTGGCCGCGCATCTCGCGCGGGTGGCGGTGCCGATCGCCGCACCGGCAAATGCCGCGGAATATCTCTATGCCAGTATCGGGCGCGACCTGACCGATCTGTTTTTCCGGCCCTACACAAAGAAGATGTGGCAGTTCGATCTCGAAGACATGGCGGTTGCGGTGGTGAAGCGGATTCCGTTGCGCTCCGACCGGAGCGACACCTATTTCGCCGATGATGAGATCCAGATGATGCCGCGTGATGGTTACACTGCGGTGTTCGAGCGGATGTTCGATCATGCGAATATCCGGGTGACGCTCGAAACCGCGTTCGATGACGCCATGCTGGGCGATTACGGGTTCTGTTTCAACGCCATGCCGATCGATGTGTTTTACGGGCATCAGGAGGGCGAACTGCCCTATCGCTCGATCAGGTTCCATACCCGGACGGTGACCGATGCCGCCCCGCAGGCGTGGAGCGTGACCAATTTCACCGATTCGGGGCCGCTGACCCGCGAGACGCGGTGGGACTGCCTGCCGCACCATATCGTGACCGAAACGGGACGGCGCACCGTGACGGCGGAGGAACCCTGCGATTATCGGGATAACGGGTTCGAGCGGTATTATCCGGTGCGGACCGCGGACAACCGGTTTCATGATATTTATTTGAAATACAAGGAACTGGCCGCGAAAGCCAATCCTGAAATGGCCTTTATCGGCCGGTGCGGCACCTCTCAGTATCTCGACATGGATCAGGTCTTCAACCAGTCGCTGTCTTCGGCGCGGCGCTGCCTGGCGGAGCGGGATTGACCCGACGCAACCTGCCGTGCTCGTAACGTCGCCGTAACGCCAGGCAAAGCCGGCTGGCTTCATCTTGTGCCGAACAGGGCATGTCACCATGTCTGTCCGCTCAGAACCGTGCCGGTCAACGATAGGAAATCTGAATGCCGGCTCGACGCCGCGCGATCATCGCCGCCAGTGTTGTCGCACCTTTCGTGCTGCGGGTGCGGCGTGCGCGTGCGATGCCCTCGAGTTTCGCGCCGCTGGTGCGGATGGTCGCACCCGTCGTGGTCGGGGTTTCGGTCACGCAATATAGCGGGGCGCCGCGCCCCTCGCCGCCGGTGCTGCCATCGCCGCGCGCGCCGATCCCCGGTCAGCCGCGCACCCGTCCGCAGGATTATGCCGGGACCGAGGTGAGCAAGGCCGCCGGTTCGGGGTTCATCATCACGGCCTCGGGCATCATCGTTACGAACAACCATGTGGTCGGCAATGCCGCCGAGATCGTGGTGACGCTGGATGACGGGCGGCGGGTGAAGGCGGAGGTGATCGGCACCGATCAGCTGACCGATCTTGCGATCATCCGGATCGATGCCGGGCGAGATCTGCCCTTTGCGATCTGGGGCGATTCGGCGCGGATGCAGGTGGGCGACTGGATCCTTGCGGGCGGCAATCCGTTCGATCTCGGCACCTCGTTCACCGCCGGGATCATTTCCGCGCGGGGGCGGGAGATCGGCGATGGTCCGTTCGATCATTTCCTGCAGCTCGATGCGCCGATCAACCCGGGGAATTCGGGTGGGCCGTCATTCGACATGCGGGGCCATGTGATCGGGGTGAATACTGCCATCGTCTCGCCT
>JAQTXO010000498.1 GCA_028688765.1 Acidiphilium sp.
GGGAAAGTGACCATTATGTTCCGTGCAGTTGGGAAGGGGCATTTCGGGAGATCGGCGCGGAGCTGAAAAAACTCGACCCCAAATCGGTCGTCTTCTATTCGTCGGGCCGCGCCAGCCTTGAGACGTCCTACCTCTGGGCTTTGATGGCGCGGATGTACGGCAACAACAACCTGCCGGACAGCTCGAACATGTGCCACGAGACAACGTCGGTCGCGCTGAAAAAGCTGATCGGGGCGGGGGTCGGCACGGTTGTCTTCAGCGATCTGGCAAACTGCGATGCTTTCTTTTTCTTTGGTCAGAACACCGGTTCGAACAGTCCGCGTTTCCTTCACCCGCTGCAGGAGGCGGCGAAGCGGGGCGTCAAGATCGTCACGTTCAACCCGGTGCGCGAAAAGGGATTGGAGGTCTTCGTCAATCCGCAGAGCCCGGTGGAAATGCTGACCCGCCACGGCACGCCGATCAGCGCGCAATACCATCAGGTCAGGCCGGGCGGCGACATTGCGGTCATTATGGGGATCTGCAAGCACGTATTCGCGAAGGACGATGAGGCTCGTGCGCAGGGCAACGGTAAGCGCGTGCTGGATGTCGACTTCATCAAGCAGCACACCACCGGCCTTGATGAATTCGAGGCCAGGGTGCGGGCCACGCCCTGGGACGAAATCGAGACCGAATCCGGCCTGCGCCGGGCGGACATCGAAGCGGCGGCACAGGTCTATGTCGAATCCGACCGGGTGATCGGGATCTATGGCATGGGTCTGACCCAGCACATCCACGGCTTCGAGAATGTCGGCATGTTGTTGAACATGCTGCTGCTCAAGGGCAATATCGGGCGGGACGGCACCGGGATTTCGCCGGTGCGCGGGCATTCCAACGTCCAGGGCCAACGCACCGTCGGGATCACGGAAAAAGCCGATGGAGTTCCCCTCGATCGCTACGCCGCCCAGTTCGGTTTTGAACCGCCCCGGGATACCGGAATGAACACGGTGGAAGCCTGCGAGGGAATTCTCGATGGTAAGGTCCGGGCTTTCTTCGGCCTCGGCGGCAATTTCGTCCGCGCGATCCCCGAACGGGACCGGATGGAGGCAGCCTGGGTCGGGATGCGCCTCACCGTGCAGATCGCAACCAAACTGAACCGGAGCCATCTCGTGAATGGCGAGGTCGCCTACCTCCTGCCCTGCCTCGGGCGAACCGAACAGGATATCCAGGCAAGCGGGCCGCAGGCGGTCTCGATGGAGGATACGTTCAGCTCCATCCACGGCTCGATCGCGCGCCGCCAGCCCGCCAGCAAGCACCTGCTCTCCGAAGTCGCCATCGTGGCCGGCATCGCCAAAGCATGTCTCGAACCCAATCCCAAAGTGAAATGGGATGAGTGGGTCGGCAATTACGCCCTGATCCGCGACCTGATCGCGGAAACCTACCCCAACCAGTTCCACGGCTTCAACGAGCGGATGTGGACGCCGGGCGGGTTCTACCGCGGCAACACGGCGCGCGAGCGTATCTGGAAGACCGAGAGCGGCAAGGCGGAATTCATCACGCCGAACGTGATCTCCGCGACCGGCTGGGCCGACGCGCCGGGACGCTACCGGCTGATCACCATGCGCAGCAACGACCAGTTCAACACCACGATCTACGGCTACAGCGACCGGCTGCGAGGGATCGAGGGCACGCGCGACGTGCTTCTGATCAACCCCGAGGACATGGCACGGGCGGGCCTGCGGGCAGGTCAGGTCGTGTCGCTGGTGAGCGATGCGGAGGACGGGGTGCACCGGGAGGTCATGGGCCTCACGGTAACCCCGTTCTCCCTGCCCGATGGCTGCCTTGGCGCCTATTATCCGGAAATGAACCCGCTGATGCCGTTGTCGCACCACGATGAACACTCCAAAACCCCCGCGGCGAAGTCGGTGCCGGTCAAGATCAAGGTGATGAACGGCGGCATGGCGGGACACAAGGAACCGTCCGGTCACGAAACGCATCCGGTTTGACGCGGATAAGGCGCCAGGAATGTCAGAAGCTCCCGCCCCATGACCGGTCTGCAGCCGGCGGTCGACGTCAATCACTTCGCCTTCATGCTGGCGCGCGCCCAGTTTGGCTTCACCATCGCGTTTCATATCCTGCTCGCGTCCTTTTCAATCGGGCTCTCCAGCTTCCTGATGGTTCTGGAAGGCCTCTGGCTCTGGACCAGAAAGCCGATCTACATCGAGCTGTTTAATTTCTGGCTCAAAATCCTGGCGATCAACTTCGCCGTCGGCGCCGTTACGGGCGTGGTGATGGAGTACCAGTTCGGCCTGAACTGGGGTGGCCTGTCCACGCGTGCGGGTGCCGTGCTCGGTCCTCTGATGATGTACGAGGTGGTGACCGCCTTTTTCCTGGAAGCCGGGTTTCTCGGGATCATGCTGTTCGGCCTGAAACGGGTGGGACAGAGACTCCATTTCTTCGCGACCTGCATGGTCGCGCTCGGCAGCCTGGTCAGCGCATTCTGGATCCTTTCCGCGAACTCCTGGATGCAGACGCCCGCCGGCTACGCCATCACCCGCACCGGCAGGTTCGTACCGAAAAACTGGCTTCACATCATTTTCAACCCCTCGTTTCCGTTTCGCTTCGTCCACATGACGTCGGCGGCCTTCCTCGCCAGTGCGCTTCTGATCGCCGCTGTGGGTGCTTGGCATGTCCTGCACGACCGTCAGAACGCCCATGCGCGTCTCATGATGTCGATGGCGTTATGGATGATCGCGGTGGCGGCGCCCTTCCAGATCGGCTCGGGTGACCATCAGGGCGACAATACCCTGACCTACCAGCCGCAAAAAGTGGCCGCCATGGAAGGCGACTGGCGTACGCCGAAGCCGGGAAGCGGCGAACGCATGGTCCTGTTCGCGGTTCCGAGCATGATCAAGCGCCGCGACTTCTATACGATCGCGATTCCGCATGTCGCATCGATCTACCTGCGGCACGATTGGGACGGCACAATCAAAGGCCTGCGCAAATTCCCGCCCAACGACATCCCGTATG
>JAQTXO010000038.1 GCA_028688765.1 Acidiphilium sp.
GTGCCGGTGCCGGAGCCGTCTTCGCTTGCAATCCTTGGCGCGGGTCTCGTCGGACTCGGGCTGGTGATCCGCCGCCGTCGCGATGGCCGCAAGTCCATCAAGGGCTGAGCCGGTCGGCTTCAACATGAACCGTCCGGGCCTGACCGCCCGGGCGGTTGTCTCGTTCCACAGTTCGGAGGCTTGCATTGCACCCATTCATTCTTGAAGCGCTTCGGCTCGCGGTTTGGCTGGTTTTGCTCGCGGGGATCTTCGTGCCGTTGGAACGGCTGTTCGGTGTGCATCCACAAAAGATTTTCCGCCGTCAGTTCGGGACCGATCTGGGCTATTACATCTTGAACTCGGTGCTGATCGGCGTGGTGCTCGCGGTGCCGCTGGCGCTGTTAGCGGCAGGGGTTCATCAGCTCATGCCGGATCGATTTCTCGCAATGGTGGCGGGGTGGCCGGTCGGGGCGCGATTGGGATTGTCGATCGTGGTCGCCGAAATCGGGTTCTACTGGGGGCATCGGTGGTCGCACGAAATCCCGCTGCTATGGCGGTTCCATTCGGTGCATCACAGCGCCGAGGATCTGGATTTCCTGAGCAATACCCGCGCCCATCCGGTGGACATGGTCTTCACCCGCCTGTGCGGCTTCGTGCCGGTTTTCGCGCTGGGTCTCGCCCAGGGGGCGGCATTGCCGGCGGTGGTCGTGGTACTGGGAACGATCTGGGGATTTTTCGTCCATGCCAATCTGCGCTGGCGGTTCGGAGTGCTGGAACGGGTGGTTGCGACGCCATTTTTCCATCGGTGGCACCATACCAACGATGCGTTGCGTGATCGCAATTATGCCGCGATGATCCCGCTGGTCGACCAGTTGTTCGGAACATTTCATCTCCCTGCGGCGTGGCCCACCGCATACGGGATCGATGCGCCGATGCCAGCAACGCTGCACGGCCAGTTGCTCGATCCGCTGGCATCACGCCCGGTGCCGACCGTCGTGCGGGAGTAGCGGGCGCGGGCGCGATCCGCTACCCTTCGCACAAGCGGAGGGGATGATGCGAGAAAGCTACGTCCAGGGGCTGAGCGAAACCAGGCTGCTCGGCATGACCATCGGAGCCGCGCTCGAACGGGCCGCTCGCGAGCACGGCGCGCACGAGGCGCTGGTGGCCTGTGCCGAAGGCGTAAGGCTCGATTATGCCGGGCTTGATGCGCTGGTCGATCAGGTGGCGGCGGGGCTGATCGGCCTCGGGCTGGCGCGGGGCGAGCGGATCGGGATTTTTTCTCCCAACAACGTGGCATGGGCTGTGTTGCAATTTGCCTCCGCGAAAGCGGGGCTCATCCTGGTAACCATCAATCCGGCGTATCGCACCGCCGAACTGGAATACGTGTTGAACGCGGTGCAGTGCGCGGCGCTGGTGCTGGCACCGCGTTTCAAGTCGAGCGACTACATCGCGATGCTGGAAGGGATTCCGGCCGATCGTCTGCCGCATCTGCGGTTGCGGATCGTTATCGGCGATGCGCCTTCGGGGATTATGCGGTTCGACGACATCGCGGCCCATGCCGATGCGGCTTCGCGAGCGGCACTGGTGCGGTTGCGGCAGGATCTGCAGTTCGACGATCCGATCAATATCCAGTTCACCTCGGGCACCACGGGCGCGCCGAAAGGAGCAACGCTCTCGCATCATAACGTGCTCAATAACGGATTTTTCGTGGGCGAGGGGATCGGGCTGCGGTCGGAGGACCGGATCTGTATTCCGGTGCCGCTCTAGCATTGTTTCGGCATGGTGATGGGAAACCTCGCCGCGGTCACCCACGGCGCGACCATGATATATCCTGGCGAGGGGTTCGATGCGCGGGCGACACTCGCGGCCGTGAGTGCGGAACGGTGCACGCACCTGTACGGCGTGCCGACCATGTTCATCGCGGAACTCGAGCACCCCGACTTCGGCTCGTTCGATCTTTCCTCGCTGCGGGGCGGGATCATGGCCGGAACGTCCTGCCCGATCGAGGTCATGCGCCGGGTGATGGAGCGGATGCACATGCCGGAGATCAGCATCTGCTATGGGATGACCGAAACCTCGCCGGTGAGTTTCCAGACCGCGATCGACGATACCGCCGAGCGTCGGGTCGCGACGGTGGGACGGGTTCATCCTCATCTCGAGATCAAGGTGGTCGATCCGGACGGACGGATCGTGCCGGTCGGCGAACGCGGCGAAATCTGCACGCGCGGATATTCGGTGATGCTGGGCTATTGGGATCAGGACGGCAAGACCCGGGAGGTGATCGATCCGGCCCGCTGGATGCATACCGGCGACCTCGGGATGATCGACGCCGAAGGGTATTGCACCATCGTCGGGCGCAGCAAGGACGTGGTGATCCGGGGTGGTGAGAATATCTACCCGCGCGAGGTCGAGGAGTTCCTCTTCCGCCATCCGAAGGTCGCAGGGGCGTCAGTGTTCGGTATGCCGGATGCAAAATACGGCGAGGTTCCATGCGCGTGGATCAAGCCCTCCGCAGGCGTAAATGTGACACCTGAGGAGATCGCAGCATTCTGCGACGGGCAGATCGCTCATTACAAGATCCCCCGCCATATTCGCATCGTCGATGAGTTTCCGATGACGGTGACCGGGAAGATCCAGAAATTCGTGATGCGCGATATCATGGTTGCTGAGCTCGGCACCGTTGATGAGCCGCGTGGCAAGGAGGCGTGATGGAATTGGAACGGGCGCGGCGGTTGGAGGCCACGGTCAATGCCGCACGAAAGGCAGGCGACATCGCCGCGCTGGTCGCGCAGGCGGGCGAGGCGATCGGCGAGGTCGAGGAACTGGCAGCGCAGGTTTCGGGCGAGGACCGGATCGAAATCCTGAAAGTCGGCAAGCGGATCGGGTACAATGCGGGGGCGGACATCTGGCCCGGATGGGAGGAGGGGGCCGTTCGCAGCAAGGCCGAACTGACTGCCGGGCGCGATCTGGCCGTCCGATCGGCCCGGTTCGTTGAAACGCTGGAACAGGGCGCGATGCAGCATGGCAACGCTGCCTGGCTGATCGGCGCATTCGACCTCGCGCTGGGCGTGCGCGAAGAGGCCGCCGAGCGGTTTCGTAAGGCGATCAGATGGTTCGATGCCGAACCCGAGATGAAGCTGCTGGCCGAAGGGTATCTGGCGATTGCCACACGCAGCGCCAAAATCGATCATGTGCTGGCCGCGCTGGAGCAAGCGAACGGCGAGGATGCGAGGTCGATCCGCGACCAGTTGATGACGGCGCGGGCGATTTACGGATAGGCGCGCCCGCCCCGCTGCCGGTTATTCGCGAGCGCCGATGGCGACGTAATCGCGTTTCGGCGCACCGGTATAAAGCTGGCGGGGGCGACCAATGCGCTGCTGCGGGTCCTCGATCATTTCCATCCACTGACTGATCCAGCCGGTGGTGCGGGCCAGAGCGAAGAGCGGAGTGAACATGGTGGTGGGGAAGCCCATCGCCTTGAGGATGATGCCCGAATAGAAATCGACATTCGGATACAGTTTGCGACTGACGAAATACTCGTCGTCGAGCGCGATCTTTTCCAGCTCCATCGCAAGGTCGAGCAAGGGCTCGTTCTTGATGCCGAGTTCGTCGAGTACCTCGTAGCAGGTCTGTTGCATGATTTTCGCGCGCGGGTCGAAGTTTTTATAGACCCGGTGGCCGAAACCCATGAGTTTGGTCTGGCTGTTCTTGTCCTTCACCTCTGAAATGAAGGCAGGGATATTCTTTTTGTCACCGATCTCGCCGAGCATTTTCAGCACGGCCTCATTGGCGCCGCCATGGGCCGGTCCCCAGAGTGCCGCGATCCCGGCGGCGATGCAGGCGAAGGGGTTGGCACCGGTCGAACCCGCGAGGCGCACTGTCGAGGTCGAGGCGTTCTGCTCATGATCGGCGTGCAGGATCAGGATGCGGTCCATCGCGCGTTCGAGGATCGGGTTCTTGCGATAAGGCTCGGCCGGCACCGAGTTCATCATGTAGAGGAAATTCTCGGCATAGGAGAGATCGTTGCGCGGATACATGAAGGGCTGGCCGATCGAATATTTATAGGCCCAGGCCGTGATGGTCGGGAGTTTGGCGATCAGCCGGAACGCACTGACCTCGCGCTCATGTGCGTCATTGATCTTGATGCTGTCGGGATAGAAGGCGGACATCGCACCGACCACGCCGCAAAGCACCGCCATCGGGTGGGCATCGCGCCGAAACCCCTCCCAGAAGCGGCGGATCTGCTCATGGAGCATCGTGTGCATCGTGATGCCGCGGTTGAACGTCTCGAACTCCGCATTGTTCGGCAGGTCGCCATACATCAGCAGATAAGCGACTTCGAGAAAGGTCGATTTCTCAGCGAGTTGGTCGATCGGGTAACCGCGATAGAGCAGCACCCCTTCATCGCCGTCGATGTAAGTGATCTTGCTCTCGCAGGAGGCGGTCTCGCCGTAGCCGGGATCGAAGGTGAAAATGCCGGCCTGAGCCTGCAACTTCCGGATATCGGCAACCTGCGGCCCCAGCGTGCCGGACAGCAGCGGCAGCGTGGCCGATTTATTGGTGCCTTCGATGGTGATTGTCGCGTGGCGGGGGACGGCGGCTTCAGTACTGCTCATGACCTGTTCCTTTGCGGCCTCCGTTTCGGCGTCTGCCAGAGCGGAGGCGTTCAACGATACCGGAGTGATTGCCCTCAATGTAGGTCGAACCCTCACGGTCATGCAACCTTCGCGCCTGCAGCATTGCTCAGGCTTCAGGCGGTGGATCGACGATGCGTTGCAGCCGCGAGCGGGGCGCGCACAGCTCCCGCCACGGGGTGAGGACCAGAAACTCCGCCATCCGTGCGGTTGGGAAACTCCGGTCGAGCAGCAGATGCGCGGGGCCGGGCTGCGCGGCGCCGGTGGCGAGTTGCAGGGCGAGATCGTGCAGCCCCGGATTATGACCGATCACCATCACGCTGCGTACGGTCTCGCGAAGCGCCGCGAGGATTTCGAGAAGGCGTGAGGCCGGGGCCATGTAGAGCGAATCGAGAACGTCGATATTGGGTTGATCGTCCCAGAAAGCGATGCAGTCGAGGGTTTCACGGGTGCGGCGTGCCGAGGAGATCAGCACCACATCCGGCTCGATCCCGAGCGCCTTGAGGCTGGTGCGCATCCGGATCGCAGCGGCGCGACCCGATGGGCTCAGCGCGCGGGCATGGTCGCTCTCATCGTCGCGGGCGCGTTCGGCCTTGGCGTGGCGCATCAGAATGAGCTGGTGCATGAACCTCTTTCGGGAAAACCGGCGTAGAGATGTTTATGAGCCGGTCCGCCCTCGCGATCCAGTGCAACCACCCCAATTATGTGGGCGGAGGCATGCATGACTGATCCCATCGTGATTATCGGCGCGACCGGCGGCGTCGGGTCGGCGCTCGCCGCGCGGCTGTCCGGCCAGGGCGTGGCACTTCATCTGGTCGCGCGGAATGGCACGGCGCTGGCCGCGATTGCCGAGCGGTTCGGCGCGTCGCACAAGGTGGCGGATTGTACCGATGATGCAGCGCTCACCGCAGCGGTGGCAGCGGCGGGGCCACGCATCGCGGGGGTGGCCTACTGCGTGGGCTCGATCGTGATGAAACCGCTGAAGCGCGCGAGCGTGGAAGATTTCGCGTCCACCTACGCGCTCAACGTGATCGGCGCGGCGCGGGCGGTTGCGGCTGCGGAGGCCGGGTTGCGGGCCTGCGAGGGGTCGGTCGTGCTGTTCTCATCGGTAGCGGCGCGCGCCGGATTTCCCAACCATGCGGTGATCGGCGCGGCCAAGGCGGCGGTGGAAGGCTTGTGCGTCGCACTGGCGGCGGAACTGGCCCCGGTGCGGGTGAACTGCATCGCGCCGAGCCTGACCCGCTCAAAAATGGCGGCGGGCATGACCGGTAACGACGCCATGGCCAGGGCGCTCGCCGCGCAGCATCCGATCTCGCGGCTTGGTGAACCGGCGGACGGTGCGGCGCTGGCCGCATTTCTGCTATCTCCCGACGCGGGTTGGATCACCGGGCAGGTCATCGGGGTCGATGGCGGCCGCGCAACCCTGCGCACGCGAACCTCATGAAGGACCAAGCATGACATCACCCTCGATCGATCGCCGAAGCCTGATGGCGATGGCCGCCGCCGTCGCCATTCCGTTGCCCAGGGGGCGCAGGCTGGAATTCGAGGTATTCCGCAACGGAGCCAAGGTCGGCACCCAGCGGCTGCGCTTCATCGAGGCCGGGGACATGCTCACGGTGGATAATCACGTGGCATTGCGGGTCTCCCTGCTGGCGATTCCGGTGTTTCATTATACCGCGCATATCGTCGAGCATTGGCGGGACGGGACGTTCGTCTCCGCGACCAGCGCGATCAACGATAATGGCACGCCGCATCAATTGTTGGTCGAGAAACAGGCGACCGGCGTCGTGGTGCAGGGGAACAAGACACCGCGTTACGCCGCCCCCCCCAACGCACTGCCACTGACCTACTGGAACAAGGCGATGCTCAAAGGGCCGATGATCAACATGCAGACCGGGCATACCGATACCCCGACGATCGCGAAACTCGGATGGTTCAAGCTGCCGGCGCTGCCGTCCGGCACCGTGACGGCGGAGGAATACAAGCTGACCGGGCCGATCCGGCTCTCGGTCTATTACGACCAGAAAGAGACCTGGTCCGGACTCGCTTTCGATCATGAGGGGCATATCACGTACAAGCCGATCATCGGCGGATGAGCGGCGGCGCCCTGCGGGTCCTGCTCGGCGACCAGCTCTCTCGCGGGATCGCCTCACTCGCGGGGCTCGACAAGGTCCACGACGTGGTGCTGATGGCGGAAGTGATGGGCGAATGCACCTACGTGCCGCATCATCCCCAGAAGATCGCGATGATCCTTGCTGCGATGCGCCACTTTGCCGAGGCATTGCGGGCGCGCGGCGTGACGGTGCGTTACGTGGCGCTCGACGACGAAGGCAATACCGGAACACTCGACGACGAGGTCGCGCGCGCCGTGGCGGCAGTGCGGCCCTCCCGGATCATTGCGACCGAGCCGGGTGAGTACCGGGTCCGCGCCGCGATGCGCGGATGGGCGGAAAACACCGGGGTCGCCTGCGAGATCCGCGAGGACACGCGATTTCTCTGCGGCATCGATGAATTCGCCCAGTGGGCCGAGGACCGCCGACAGTTGCGGTTGGAGTTCTTCTACCGCGAAATGCGCCGTAAACACGCGATCCTGATGGAGGGCGATAAGCCGGTCGGGGGCAAATGGAATTTCGATTCCGAAAATCGCAAGGCCCTGCCGTTGTCGATCACGCCACCGCAGCCCCGGCGGTTCCCCCCTGATGCAGCGACCTGCTCGGTGATCGACCTCGTGGCCGCGCGGTTTTCCGGTCATTACGGGTCGCTCGCAGATTTCGACTACCCGGTAACGGCGCACGATGCCGAGACCGGATGTGCCGATTTCCTCGCGCAACGGCTGCCATATTTCGGCCATTGGCAGGATGCGATGAGTGCAGGTGCGCCCTTCATGTTTCACGCGCTGGTCTCCGCCCCGCTCAATCTCGGGCTGCTCGATCCGCTCGATCTGTGCCGCCGCGCCGAGGCGGAATTCACCGCCGGACGCGCACCGCTGAATGCGGTCGAGGGGTTCATCCGCCAGATTCTGGGCTGGCGGGAATTCATTCGAGGCATATACTGGCTGCACATGCCGGACTACGCGAGCAAAAACGCGCTCGGGGCTGATCTGCACCTGCCCGAATTCTACTGGACCGGAGCGACCGATATGCGCTGCATGGCCATATCGATCAGTCAGACCATGAAGTTTGCCTACGCCCATCATATTCAGCGACTGATGGTGACCGGAAATTTCGCCCTGCTGGCCGGGATCGATCCCGATGCGGTCGATCAATGGTATCTCGCGGTCTATGCCGATGCCTATGAGTGGGTCGAAATGCCCAACACAAGGGGGATGGCCTTGCATGCGGATGGCGGCATCGTGGGCTCGAAACCTTACGCGGCTTCGGGCGCCTATATCAACCGCATGAGCGATTATTGCGGCGATTGCGCCTATGATGTGAAGGACGCCACCCGGGCGCGGGCCTGTCCGTTCAACGCGCTGTACTGGGATTTCATCGCACGGCATGAAGCGCGTTTCGCTGGCAATCCGCGCATGGCGATGCCGGTGCGCAGCTGGAACCGGATGGCCGCGCCCAAGCGGGAGGCCCTGCGTGCGCGGGCGGCACGCTTGCGACAGGCCCTGATCGAAGGAGACCGGCTATGAGGCCACCCGGACCGGGCGAGGGCGTTGCATGGATCACCGGAGCGTCGAGTGGATCGGGCTCGCCCTGGCCGAAGCCCATGTCGCGCATGGCTGGACCGTAGCGGTCACGGCGCGGCGGGTCGAGGAACTCGAAGCCCTGTCCTCGCGATTTCCGGGGCGGGTGCTGGTGGCCCCGGCCGACATCACCAATCCCGCGGCGGTGCGCGCGGCACTGGCCCCGCTGCCACCGATTGCGCGTGCGATCCTGAACGCCGGAACCTATGAGCGCGATACCGCCGATACATTCACCGCCGCTCGCCTCGCACGCCAGGTCGATCTCAACCTGATCGGCACCGCGCATTGCCTCGAAGCGATCATGCCGGCAATGATTGCGGCGCGGTCCGGGCAGATCGGCTTGGTATCCTCGCTGGCGGGCTTGGCAGGGTTGCCGGGTTCGGCCTCCTATTCAGCGACCAAAGCCGGATTGATCGCGCTGGCGGAATCACTCCGATTCGATTTGCGCCAGCACGGCGTTGGAATCTCCGCGATCTGCCCGGGCTTCGTCAAATCGCCGTTGACGGCAAAGAATACGTTTCCGATGCCGTTTCTGATGGAGGCGGATGCGGCGGCAAAGGCGATCATGCGGGGGTTGGATGCCGATCGCTTCCTGATCGCGTTTCCCGAAGGACTGGCAAGGCCGCTGCGGATTTTACGAAGCCTGCCCTACGGAGTGTTCTTTCCGCTGATCGCGCGCGGCACCAGGGGGTAGTTCGTCCTCAGAGGCTGAACCGGTCTTCGGCAGCCTCCTCGGTTTCGCTGAACCGATGCTCGGCGGCATCGAGCGCACCGCGAAGTGCGGCAAAGATTTTTTCGATCTGCTGGGGTGAAAAACTGTAATTGTTGCGGTTCGACAAATTACCGATCTTGCGAATGGCGTCGAGCGCCTCGTTGGTGCGGTTTTCGGCGAGGCGCTTGAATGCTTCGGTCTTGTCACGTGCCATCATGGTCCTCCGTTGGAAGTGTGGGTGCCGGTACTGCCGAAACCGCCCGCGCCGCGCGCCGTGATATCGAGATCGTCGGTTTCGCGCCAGACAAGACGGCTGAACGGGGCAATCACCGCTTGAGCAATCCGCATCCCGCGCGTGACGATGAACGGATCGGCGCCTGCATTCAGCAGGATGATCTTGATTTCGCCCCGATAATCGGCATCGATCGTGCCGGGGCTGTTGGCGACCATGATACCATGCTTCAGCGCAAGGCCGGAGCGCGGGCGGATCTGCAATTCGTGATCGGCCGGCGACGCAATCGCGAGTCCGGTCGGGATCAACGCGCGACCGCCGGGAGGAATCGCAATGTCATCGTGATTGGCCGCAAGCAAATCCATTCCCGCCGCACCGTGGGTGGCGTAACCCGGCAGATCAAGCCCGATATTGTGGGGCAGGCGCTTGACCGCGACGTCGACATTCATTTCAGGGCCTCGATGATGCGTGATGTGAGACGTGCAGCGACCTCGGTTTTGCTCATGCGTGGCCAGACGTCCGCGCCCTCCTGCGTGATCAGCACGATTTCGTTGTCGTTGCCGCCCATAACGTCCGACCCGGCACCGACATGATTGGCAAGGATCCAGTCACAGCCTTTGCGGATACGTTTTGCCGCGGCATGGTCGAGCAGGGTTTCGGTTTCGGCGGCAAAGCCGATGACCAGTTCGGGCCGCGCGGGATGATGAGCGATGTCGGCGAGAATGTCGGGATTTTCGACGAGGGTGAGTGTCGGCGCGACGCCGGTCTTCTTGAGTTTCCGTGCCTGCGGTTCGACATGCCAATCGGCCACGGCTGCGCACATCACCGCAATTTCCGCGGGCAGCGCGGCGTGGACGGCGTCGTGCATCTCGCGTGCCGATACCACGTGGCGCGTCGTGACGCCGGGTGGATCGGGCAGGGCGACCGGTCCGGAAATCAGCGTCACGCGCGCGCCAGCCTCGGCGAGCGCCTGTGCGATGGCGTGACCCTGGCGGCCGGAGCTGCGATTGGCGAGGTAACGTACCGGGTCGATCGCTTCATGGGTCGGGCCGCTGGTGACGATCGCATGGCGCCCGGCGAGCGGGCGGCGCGGGGTCAGTATGTCGCTGATCGCATCGAGGATCACCGGCGGTTCCGCGAGCCGTCCGGGACCGAACTCGCCACAGGCCATCGCTCCCTCATCGGGGCCGACGAAACTCACCCCCCGACCGCGCAGGATCGCCAGATTGGCAACGGTTGCCGGGTGCTGCCACATCCGCACATTCATCGCGGGCGCGGCCAGCACCGGCTTATCCGTCGCGAGAAGAACGGTGGTTGCAAGGTCATCGGCCTGGCCGGTGGCCATGCGGGCGAGAAGATCCGCCGAGGCGGGGGCGACCACCAGCAGATCGGCGCTACGCGAGAGCTGGATATGCCCCATTTCGCTCTCATCGGTCAGCGAAAACAAATCGGTATAGACACGGTCTTCACACAGCGCCTGCAGGGACAGGGCGGTGACGAATTCCGCCCCCCCTTTGGTGAGCACGGCGCGGACCCCAGCCCCCTCGCGGCGGAGCAAGCGAACCAGTTCGAGCGATTTATAGGCAGCGATTCCGCCGCTGACGATCAGCAGAATCCGCTTGCCTGCAAGCCTCAAAGTCGCCATCCGGCGTGGATCGCGGCGATCCCGCCGGTCAGATTGCGAACAGAGATCCGGGCGAAGCCGGCCTGCCGCATCATCCCCGCGAGGGTCTCCTGATCGGGAAACATGCGGATGCTCTCGGCAAGATACTGGTAACTCTCGCGATCGCCCGCGACCCGGGCGCCAATGGCGGGAAGCGCGGCGAAAGACCACCGCTCATATAGCGGGGCAGCAACCGCGACCTGGAGTTTCGAGAACTCAAGGCAGAAAAACCGTCCCCCCGGCTTCAGCACCCGCCGCGCTTCCGCAAGCACGCGGTCCTTGTTGGTGCAGTTCCGCAGCCCGAACGCAATCGAGACCCGGTCCACCGCGCGATCCGGCAGGGGCAGGGCTTCGGCATCGGTCACGGCGAAGCTGATGCCGTCGATGGCCCCCCGCATTTCCGCACGTCCACGCCCGACGCCGAGCATCTGTTCGTTGATGTCAGTGAGCAACACAGGCCCGCCGCCGCGCCGGCGCCATTGGAACGAGATATCGCCGGTACCGCCTGCAAGGTCGAGCAGAGTGCGATTGGGGCGCGGGTCCATCATAGTGACGAAATCGCGCTTCCACAGCCGGTGGACGCCGAGCGACATCAGATCGTTCATGATGTCGTAGCGGCGGGCAACGCTGTTGAACACCTCGCGCACCCGGGCGGATTTCTCCGCACGGTCGATCGTGGTGAATCCGAAATCGACGGTGTCGCTGCTGGTATCGGCCATGACCAAAGGCTATAGCGGCAAACTGATCATGCCGGAACTCCCCGAAGTCGAAACCGTCATGCGCGGTCTGGCGGCAAAGCTGCAGGGCCGGCGCATTACCGCAGCCAGTCTGGTCCGCGCCGACCTGCGCTTTGCGGTGCCGGACGGGTTTGTGCAGGCAATCGTCGGCGCACGCATCGAGGGGTTCCGCCGGCGCGGCAAGTACATGTTCATGCGGCTGGATCGGGGCATTTCGGTCCTCATCCATCTCGGCATGTCCGGCCGCATGACGATCGACCGCGACAAGGTGGCGCATCAGCACCTGACGATCATGACAGATGATGGCTGTGTCATCGGATTCGTCGATCCACGCCGGTTCGGTGCCCTCGATCTCGTCCCGCGCGAGGCGGAGGACGAGCATCGGCTGATCCGCGCACTGGGACCGGAACCGCTGACGCGGGCCTTGTCGGCGCGGGTGTTGCGCGCGGCACTGGAGGGCAAGGCAACACCGATCAAGGCCGCTCTGCTCGATCAATCGATCATCGCGGGGCTCGGTAACATTTATGTGAGCGAAGCCCTGTT
>JAQTXO010000499.1 GCA_028688765.1 Acidiphilium sp.
ATCCGGATCGCACCAGACTTCGACGGAATGGCGCACCACGTTCAACACGCCGCCGTGCTTCATACCGACCGAGATCGCTTCGTTGATGAAGTTCACCGCAACTGCGACGCGCACCTGCTCGCCGGCGGCGAGCCGCTGGAAATCGATGTGCTCGGGTTGGTCGGATACCGGGTGGAACTGCACGTCGCGCATCAGGGCACGGGTCTTGCCGCTCGCGGTCTCGATTTCGTACAGGCGCGAGCGCCAGCCGCCGCGCTTGAGTTCGCGCATCACCACGCGCGGGTCGATCGCGATCAGGGTGGGGTCCTGCTTCGCGCCGTAGATAACGCCCGGCACCATGCCGGCTCGCCGTGTCGCCCGCGCCACCCCCTTGCCGGCCCGCGCGCGATCCTCGGCCGTGATGGTCTCGAAATTGGCCATTATTCGCTCCTATGAAAACACAAAAAACCGGCCTCCAGGGGTGCCGGTCGCGCCATCAGGTAGCCGATAGGTCCGCCCCTGGCAAGAACGCCCCGAGGGGCAACGCGTCAAAGAATGAACTTGTCCCCGAGATAGACCCGCCGCACATCGGGATGCGCCACGACTTCCTCCGGCAGGCCTTCCATCAGCACCTGTCCGTCATGCAGAATATAGGCGCGGTCGATGACTTCGAGCGTTTCGCGGACATTATGATCGGTGATCACCACGCCGAGGCCGCGATCCTTGAGTTGAGCGACCATGTCGCGGATCTCGCCGACCGCGATGGGGTCGATCCCGGCGAGCGGTTCGTCGAGCAGGATGTAGCTCGGTCCGGTGGCGAGCGCCCGGGCGATTTCGACGCGGCGGCGCTCCCCGCCCGACAATGCAAGGGCAGGGGCGCGGCGCAGATGGAGGATGCTGAACTCCGCCAGCAGGGCCGTGAGCATCGCATCGCGCCGATCGCGGTCATCCTCGACCACTTCGAGCGCCGCCATGATGTTTTGCTCGACGGTGAGGCCGCGAAACACACTGGCTTCCTGCGGCAGGTACCCGATGCCGAGGCGGGCGCGGCGATACATCGGCAGGGTCGAAATATCCGCCCCGTCCAGCACGATCGAGCCGGTATCCGGCTGGATCAGGCCGACGATCATATAGAAGGTCGTGGTTTTGCCCGCCCCGTTGGGCCCGAGCAGGCCGACAACCTCGCCGCGCCGCAGACTGACCGAAACGTTGCGAACCACCGGGCGCTTGCGGAAACTCTTGCCGAGGCCGGTTGCGACCAGACCGCCGTCGAGGCCTGGTTTCGCAATCCGGCGGCTATCCTGATAGCCACCCTCGATGACGCGCAGCTGCTCTTTCATGATGCCGGTTTTGCCGGGGAATGCCGCGATTTGGCGGCGGGTGCCGAATCGGGCAGGATGAGCCCCTCGACCCGATGGCCCGGTGCCGCCATCAATGTCGCAATCCCGGTTTTCATATTGACCTGTCCCTTCTGCCCCGAAAGCTCGTTCGGCCCCCGGGTGATGTGGACATCGCCGGTCAGGATCGCGATCCCGGTGGCGGGGCGATAAACCCCGCGATCCCCGGTCGCGATATCGGTCGCGGTGCGCACCACCACATGCCCGACGGCGACGACCTTGCGCAGCTTGCTCGCCTGATCGTCGGGGGTGGCCGACGAGGCCCCGGGCGGTGCGGCTCCGCTAGCCACGAAATAGCCGGTCAGAGTATCGGCGGCGATCGAACGATGGTCGTTGGTCACGATCAGCGCATCGCCGATCGCAACCGCCTTGTGCTCCTCCGACCAGTACTGGATCGCATCCTTGGCGGTGACCACGTCTTTCGGGGTGATCAGCTTGAGGTGCTGGCCGGTCAGGACCAACTCGTGCCGGGCCATGTGAAATACCGCAAGGTCGCCAAACGCCTGATCGGTCGCGGTAAAGATATGAACATGACCGATCGCGTCGAGCTGGGAGATCTCCGACGATCCTGAATCAAGTCCCCCCAGCGCCCCATCTTTCGGCGCCCCGGCCTTCGGCACCCCGTCTTTCGGCGCGACGGCGGTGCCGGGCTTGGGGTGGTAGTGCGCCACCAGTTGATCCGAGGTCACGGTCACCTTGCCACGGACGGCCTTCGCATCGCCCATGGCGGTCACGGTGTGCGCGGTCTGGTTCCACGCAATGCCGTTGCTCGAAGTGATGTTGATCGGCACCGGCGTTGCACCGGAGCCACCGCCGAAGCCGAGCGACTGGGCGTGAGCGATGAACGGCGTGCCGATCACCGTACAACAGGCGAAAACGAGGCGTTTCACGAACCCTGCCCCGGCGTCGCGGCGGGGATGCTCACCTGATCCAGCACGACATGCGAACGCCCCTTGAACAGGATGTTCTTGCCGTGATCGGTCGCGATGAAACCATCATCGGCATGCAACGTGCCGAACGGGCCGAACGCCTTGACCGGGTCGGAGCCGTTCGCCGTCCCGCCCTTGATGTCGATCGCCGCACGGCTGGTGCGCAATTCGGTGCCGTCGGCCCGGTAGAGCGTCACCTTGCCGGCAAGATCCAGCAACTGGCTGGTCTGGTGATACAGGCCATGCCGCGCGTTCAGCATCATCCAACTGCCGGAGCGGGTGGTCAGATCCCCCGCGGGGGCCACCAGGTTGAGCTTGTCCTGACTGATCTGGGTCACCTGATGGGCGGTGATGGTGAATTTTTCGCCCTGGGCGTCGACCCCCCGATACTGCGCGCTGCTCATGCGCGACAGCGGGGTGCCGGTGGCCATGGTGGTCTTTTTATAGGAAATCCGTCCGATATTCGCCCCGTCACGCAGGTTCGGAAACACCGCGAGCGCGGTGATCAACAGGGCTGCCATGCCCGGTAGAACGAATTTGAAAATCGACACCGCCCGGCGATGCCGCCCCAGCAAAGCGCGCTGCTGGTCGCGGGTACGGGTGAGCGTCGTGAAGATATGATCGACCGACAGGCCGTTGGACGAGGCCTTGTCGGGTTTGGCGGGCCGTTCCGGCACGATCGGCTTGCTCAT
>JAQTXO010000039.1 GCA_028688765.1 Acidiphilium sp.
CCGGCGGCAGCGACTTACGCAGCCGCGTGATCTCAGCCGCAGGCACCAGCGTGCCGGTTGGATTGTTCGGATTGGCCAGAAACACCAAACGCGTCGCGGGCCCGACCAGCGCAAGAATCGCATCGACGTCGGCGGTCAGATCGTGGCGCTCCGCAGCCTTGCGTACCTCCATTCCAGCCAGTTTCGCCGCAATTTCGTAGATGAGGAACCCATGCGCGCTCATCACCAGATCGGTGCCCGGCCCGCCATAGGATTGGATCAGCAGATTGATCAGATCGTCCGAGCCGTTCCCACATACGATCCGTTCGGGATCGAGATCGAAACACCGTCCGATCGCCTGACGCAGCGCGGTGGCACCGCCGTCGGGATAACGATGCCCGCTTTCCGCCGCCCTCCGTATAGCGTCCACGGCACCCGGAGGGACCCCGAAAGCCCCCTCATTAGAGGACAGCTTGATCACACGATTCACACCGTTCAACTTTGATTCGCCGCCGACATAGGGCGGTACGGAAAATACGGCGGGCCGGGCCGCTGGTTGCGTTGCCACGGAGTCTTCGGTCATCGGGCCCCCGCCGTCGGTTCAAGCGGCACCGCATAGGCACCGAGAATGACGGGAACTGCGAGAAATCCGGTGATGTTGGCCAAACGCGGATCATCCCGGGCGATCAGCCCCTCGACGTCGGCTAACGCATACCCGACCTCCCGTTTCGCCGCACGGCGCGGCAGGATGGAACCCACGTCGAATCCGGCTTCCTTCAGGATACCCGCAATCCTGGCCGTACTCGTGTCGGGCGCAATTTCGATACCGATCAGACTGCGGTCAGCTCCGCTCGGATCCGGCGTGAGTGACGAGACGACATAGGCGCCGGCATGGGGAACGCCCTCGTTGCGCCGCGTCCAGAACGGAAGTTTCGCAACGATTGCCAGGCGTGGAATTCCACCATGCATCAAGCCGACCCACCAGGCCGCCTGCTCATCGTCTTCATCAGACGGCATTGGCAGTACCGCCGCGTGAGCCGCCCCGTTGGTGAGATCGGCCAGTGCCTGCGCAGTGGTCCGGTGACGGCGCAGACTTGTCAGCGGGCCGAAATGTCCCCGGGCAACGGCGGGTAGTTCGATCTGCGCTCCATCGGCCACCGCGATGATGAGACCGCCTTCGATCATCAGAGCACCGGAAAATAGTTCCCGCCATATCCGGACAATCGTCTGCGGCGGCAAAGCCCCCTTGTGACGCGCGAGAAGCCGACGAAGCATCGCCGCTTCGCGACCGGGCCTGATCGGAACTCCACGTTTACCGGCTTCCCGCGCGACCCGCTCGATGATCTCTGCCCGCTCCATGAGCATATCGTGCAAACGATCATCGAGTTGATCGATTTCGGCACGCAACCGCGCAAGCGTTTCCGGAACCGCATCTTGGGTCGGTGAATATGACGATATGTCGGACATGCGAACCTGGTAAAATGAACTCGGTGTCCTTTGATACAGGAGGCACGGCTGACGGCAAGACCTTCGGATCTGCTTGCTCCCCTTCACCGTTGCAGGCATACCCCGCCCGTCATGGACCAGACGCCTCTCCCGCAGATCAACCACCAGCACGAAACGTTCACGGAAGGTCTTCTGCTGGATTGCGGCACCGTTCTTGCACCGTTGCAAATCGCATATCGGACCTACGGCGCGCTGAATGCCGACCGCAGCAACGCGATCCTGATCTGTCACGCCCTCACCGGTGATCAATACGTCGCCGAACAACAACCGTTGACCGGTAAGCCCGCATGGTGGGGCAATCTCGTCGGACCCGCCAAGCCGGTGGACACAAATCGTTATTTCGTCATCTGCGCTAACGTACTTGGCGGGTGCATGGGTTCGACCGGCCCGCGCAGCCCGCGCAGCACCGAGTCCGGAGACTTATGGGGCATCGATCTGCCGCCGATTACAATTCAGGACATGGTTCGCGCCCAAAAGATGCTCGTGAACCGTTTGCAGATCACCCGGCTTTTCGCCGTGGTGGGCGGTTCGATGGGAGGAATGCAGGTCCTGGCCTGGGCGTCGCTTTTCCCGGAAGCCGTCTTCGCGGCGGTGCCGGTGGCGACTGCGCCCTATCATTCCGCGCAGAACATTGCCTTTCACGAAGTCGGCCGCCAGGCAATCTTCGCCGATCCTGATTTTTTCGGGGGACGGTACTGGGAACACGGCGTGGTGCCGTCGCGTGGTCTCGCCGTCGCCAGGATGACCGCGCATATCACTTACCTATCAGAAGCGGCCCTCACCCGAAAATTCGGGCGTCGCCTGCAAGGCAACAACGCACTGAGTCCTGTCCTGTTCGGCGAACGATTTGCCGTCGAGAGCTATCTTGAGCACCAGGGATCGAGCTTCGTGCGTCGCTTCGATGCCAACTCCTACCTGTGTATCACGCGCGCGATGGATTTTTTTGATCTCGCTGCCGATCATGGGGGCTCGCTTGCCTCGGCATTTCGAGGCTCCCGGACCCGATTTCTTCTCGTTTCGTTCAGTTCGGACTGGCTGTTTCCCACCACCGAGAGCCGCATCCTGGCCCGCGCCCTCAATCAGGTTGCTGCCAATGTCAGTTTCGTTGAAATCATCAGTGATAAGGGACATGATGCCTTTCTGCTGGATGAGCCCGATTTCCATCGCACGGTCGCAGGCTTTCTAGGCGGTGCGGCAGAAGCGGCAGGATTGAAATGACCGAGCTTGCACCGGTGCGCTTCGTCGCCAAGAACATGCGCGTCGATCTCGAACTGATTGCCGGCATGATCGAGCCGAATACCCGTGTTCTGGACATCGGATGTGGCGACGGCGCCTTGATCGACTACTTGTTCAGAACCCGCGGATGCGACGCGCGAGGCATCGAAATCGACATGGCAGAAGTGACCCGGGCGGTCGCACACGGCCTGCCCGTCATGCAGGGCGATGCCGACAACGATCTCGTCCACTATCCTGACAACGCCTTCGATTATGTGGTTCTGTCTCGTACGTTGCAGGCGGTCGAGCAACCTCTGGAAGTTCTGCGCCAGATGCTGCGCATCGGGACACGCGGGATCGTTAGCTTTCCAAATTTTGGTCATTGGAGCTTGCGGTGGCAATTGTTGTCCACCGGTCGTATGCCGATGACGCAGACTTGGAGCCGGATGTGGTATGAAACGCCCAATATCCATCCTTGCACCATCCGTGACTTTTTCGATCTTTGCGTTGCCGAGGGTTATGTGGTCGACCAGTGGTTGGCCGCCGATGAGGCCGGTCGTCGTGCGCCGTGGCGACGCGCGCGCTTGCTGGCCAATCTGTTCGGCGAGCAAGGGCTCTTCGTGTTGAGGAAAGCCGTAGGCCCTTCGGTCGAAACGCGTTGATTGATCCGGAGCTGTCGATGTTTATCGTCGATACAAAACCTTCAGCGCGACGAACCAGTCGTACCTTGGGTCAACGATAGTTCCATCGCGGTGCTCCAGCGTCTGTCGAGTTGTGGTGGGAACATGCGTCAGGGCGACTGTGTCATCGACATTCCCTCCGATCACCGACAGCATCGACCGGCGTTGTTTGACGACGATGGCGCAATGGGACGGAAAAAATCCACGGCTCGGGAGATTGGCATAGGTCATGGAATCGGCCCTGCCCCGCCCCGCACAGATCAGATCACCGGGGAGCGGGGCATAGGTTACGGGATTTTCGGCGAGGAGGAGAGGGTCGGAGATTTTACCGTGGGCGGCGTTCCAGGCGTAGTCGATATATTTCGCGTGATTGGGTGAGTAGGGAAAATCGGGGCCAGCACCGGCCATGCGCATGACGTAGGAAATGAAAGCGGCGGACCAGGCAAAATGCCCGTCATCCTGCGGCGGGAATTTTCGGCCCGCGGCGTCGTGCTTGCCGGTCCAGCGATCGTAGTAATGCCCGGCATTCATGCCAATCCACCAGTAGAGCCCGACCTCCTGCCAGTCGCCGTTATCACGCTCCTGCTTCGCCTGCGCGTCGACCGGATGGTAGGCCGAAGGAGGTGTATCGACCACGCGGCTGCCCCAGTAACGCCATTCCCCCCGCGCGATCTGGATGGCGGCGGTTCGCGAAAATGCCTCGTAGGGCCGGTTGGCAAAGGGTGGCGCATGGGCGTCGGGTCGCACCGCGCAGCCCGACAGAGCGAGGAGTACGCCGGTGCCCGCTAAATACTTCCTGATCGCCTCTTTCAAGAAAACAACCGTTTACGCCGCGTTCTGCCGACCGTATTCCGGAAACATCTGAGCCAGTGCCGCAGCACTCGCCGTGCAGACACCGCGTTCGGTTATCAGTCCGGATACCAGACGCGCCGGCGTCACATCGAACGCCGGATTCACCACCAGACTATCCTTGGGTACGATACGGATTGTGGCGATGCTGCCATCAAGCGCACGACCGGTCATGGTGGTCACCTCAGTGGTCGCGCGCTCCTCGATCGGTATCTCGGTGAGCCCATCGGCAATCGGCCAGTCGATCGTCGAAGACGGGAGCGCCACATAGAATGGAATCCCGTTATCGCGCGCAGCCAGCGCCTTGAGATAGGTGCCGATCTTGTTGCAGACATCACCTGCATTGGTAACGCGATCGGTGCCGACGATTACCATGTCGATCTCGCCTCGCTGCATCAGATGGCCGCCGGCATTATCAACGATGACGGTATGCTTGACCCCGTGCTTTCCAAGTTCCCATGCGGTCAGCGAAGCACCCTGATTGCGCGGGCGGGTTTCATCGACGAACACATGGACGTCGATACCCTCGTCATACGCCAGGTAAATCGGTGCGAGCGCCGTGCCCCAATCGACCGTCGCGATCCAGCCTGCATTACAATGGGTGAGAATATTGACGCGGCGCCCCGCAGAGGCCCGGGATCTGATCAGGCCAAGCCCGTGCCGACCGATCCCGTGGTTCGTCGCGACGTCTTCATCGCAGATCGCTGCCGCCTCGGCATATGCGACCTCGGCGCGTTCGGCCTTTGGATGGTCTCGCAGCAGACTCTGCATACGGTTGAGCGCCCAGCGGAGATTGATTGCAGTGGGGCGGGTGGCGGACAATGTCGTGATTGCCTGTTGCAAGGCAGCATCCGAAGGATCGGCACGCATCGCAATAGCAACGCCATAGGCCGCCGTTGCCCCGATCAATGGCGCCCCACGGACCAACATCGCGCTGATCGCATGCGCAACCTGATCAAGTGTGGTCAGGCGTGGCATCTCCACGGCCCAGGGCAGCTTCGTCTGATCAATGATCCGCAAAGACCATCGATCGGTTTCGTCGAGCCAGAGTGAACGAAAGGCCGTGCCGTCGATTTTCATGCTGATGATCCGCGCTGAAGTTGCGCGCCTACATACGCCGATGCAGGGCGCAGACCAAGGTGAAGATCCGACGCGCGGTATCAAAATCGAGCAGCACCTTATTGTCGAGTCGCGCCATCACGAGTTCAGCCCCCTCGTTGTGGAGGCCCCGCCGCCCCATGTCGATTGCCTGAATACGCGCCTCGCGGCCTTCGGCGATCGCGTCGGCGTAGCTGTCCAGCAGCATCTGGTAATCGCGAACCATCGAACGAAACGGGCCGGGCGCCAGGATCAAGGTTTGCAACGTCTCGTCCGCCTCCGTGCGGATGTCGAACACCAGGCGGCCGTCTTGAATCGAGAGATGCAGAATGGTTGCCTGGTCGGGATGGGTGACCAACGCAAAGCGATTATCCGCCGCGAGATCCTCGATCGCCTGGCTGCGATCGGCTTCCTGCATGGGACTGAGGCCGGACGCATCTTCATTGAGCACGACGCGTAGCAACCGCCCGCCCCCTGCCCTCTTTGCCTCATCCATTACGACCAGACGACCGATCAGCTGACTTTACGTTAGTTTTCGCCGCGACAGGCCGCAACATATTGTTCTTCAACATGATTGCAAGCGTGATACCCTTTACCGGACGCAACATGCCGAGCAGCACAACAAGGGTCAACGGAACGAAAATCGCCATTGAAACGATCCAGCTCATACCGCCGTCGAAGTCGGCCAGAAGCATGCACACGATGATGAAATGCAAGGCGATTACCAGAGTGATGTATGGCGGTGCGTCATCGCAGGGAACCCGTCCCAACGGCGCGGCGCAATGAGGGCATTCCGGGCGAACCTTGAGATAGCCTTCGAACGCTGACGTGGTGCCGCAGGATGGGCAGCGCATCATCAGGCCGCGGCGGAGTGCTGGCCCCCACCCCGGCATCGCCACCGGATTAACCGGGCGGCTGCGGTCGGATCGCCAGGCGGTCGAAGCAGGATCGGACACGATCGATTTCTTTCATTCGAAATGTTCAAGCGGTGGGATCATATGCGACTCGAACCGGTCCTGTTGCAAGTGTACAGACAACGACAGGGTGCCGGGACGAACCCCAATGGGGAAAATTCGGAATCATCATTCAAAATTAACGATTTTCCGAGATCACCAACGCCGCCGTCGCGGGAACCGCTGTTTCACAGGCGGAGTCCGAAAATACACCAGATGAAAAACCGTACGGATATTCTCGAAAATCGCTGCTTTTTGTTGACATCGCCTCCACAGACGGTGAATAGCGATTCCTGCGTGCGTCGCGCGATTCGCGTCGCAATTTGTCAAGAGCAGTCTGTCTAAATCGAGTATCGCACGCGGAAGGGAACAACGGCCATTGACCGCACATGCTGCAGCGGATGACGACGCCACATCCACCGATCATTATCTCGATATGCACCGGCGCATATTGATGGTGGAACATCGTCAAAATACGGCCCGGATTCATGTTCAGCATGATGTCTCTTGTCTGCCGGTCTTAGACCGTCTTCCACCATATCCCCCGAGCGAAGGAGAATTCTCGTGACCACTGAAACTGCCATACGCGTGCAAGCACTGGCCATGCGCACGACGACGAAGACGACAGCGCCAAAAAAATCAACGACCAAGTCAAAATCAAGCACCCCACCAGCCAGGACAGTCGAAGTCAAAACCACACCGAAGGCTACAGGCAAAAAGGCAGAAGCAGCCGAGTCTCCAACCAAATCCAAGACCAAGCCGACAAAGACTGTTGAAAAGCCTGCAGCGGCGACGACCAAAAAGCCGGCGGTCAAGACCGCGACATCGAAGCCGCCAACCAAGGTGTCGGCAACAAAAGCCGCACCGCCAAAGGCTGCAATGGGCAAGTCCACCTCGCCAAAAACATCAGCCACAAAGGCGGCGGCCACCAAGCCAGCTGCCACCAAAGCACCGGTATCGAAGCCAGCAACATCTAAATCGCAATCAAAGCCGGTTGCCGTGGTGTCTGCAAAAAAAATCCCGACCAAAGCTACAGCAAAGACGGCAATGCCAAAAGCTGCAACCAAGGCAGCACCCAAATCGGAACAAGCAAAGGCTCCGGCAAAGCGGTCTGCACCGACCACTCGTAAAACCGTCAACGGCAAGGCGACCAGCGCCGCCCGCAAGGGCCCGGTAGCTCGCAAAACCGGCCAAAAGCCCGCGACACCGGCGAGCCCGGATACATCGGACTGATCAGGGTCGAGGCTTTAACGAAATCGCGCGCCGAACAATGTTCAGCGCGCGATTTTTGTCTGTGTAATTCGTAATATAGGTTCGGGCTCTATCGGGCCGTTGGCGCACCAGCCTGTTTCAATGCATCGAACCCGCCTCCGCTGACGTGAGCCACACGCTTGTAACCCATGTCCGCCAACGTCTTCGCCGCCAGTGATGCGCGCATGCCAGAAGCGCAGAACAGGACAAGGTGTTTTTCAGGGTCAAGCGCCTTCTCATGATTCGGACTCGCCGGATCAGCCTTGAATTCAATGAAACCGCGCGGCACGTGCACAGCACCTTTTATCGTGCCCGTTTTATCGAGTTCGGACCGCTCGCGAACATCGACGAACAACGTGTCGGGATCGGACAATTTAGCTACCGCCGCAGACGGCGACAGCTTCGTGGTAACGGCAGAAGCGTTGGTCACGAGTTGTTTGGAATCGAGCATTGAGCGGAATCTCCTGATGATACGGTCGAGCATTATTGATACATCGTCATGCTGCGCAGCCCAAACAAGTCCGCCCTCATTGCTGTGATCTTTCGTTCAGCGCGATGATCTCGCGCAGTTGGGGATAGATCTCATGCGCCCAACGTGAACCGCTGAACACGCCATAATGGCCAACGCCCAACTGTAGATGGTTGCGTTTTCGCGACGGTTTCAGGCTGGAACAAAGGTCGAGTGCCGCGACGGACTGTCCCGGTGGACAGATATCATCGCGCTCTCCCTCGACGGTAAACAGAAACGTCCGACGCACCGCACCCGGATCGACGAGATGGCCGCGCCACTTCAAGGTGCCCATCGGTAGATCGTGCCGCTGGAAAACGCGCTCCACGGTTTCAAGATAGAACTCGGCCGTCAAATCCATCACCGATTGATATTCGTCATAAAACTTACGATGCGCAGCCTCGCTTGCTCCATCTTCGGTCAAGATCGCGCGGAACTGGCGCAGATGGGCGGCAATATGCCGATCCAGATTCATCGACACAAATGAGGCAAGCTGCATGAACCCGGGATACACGGCCCGTCCAGCACCTGCATATCGGGCGGGAACCATCGAAATGAGATTCTTTCGAAACCACGCGATGTCACGCGTCTTAGCCAGCGCATTCACCTTCGATGGGTTACGTCGCGTGTCGATGGGGCCACCCATGAGCGTCATGCTTCGCGGTGTCGCCGTGTCGTCGGCTTCGGCCATCAAGGCGGTAGCCGCGAGAACCGCGACCGCTGGCTGACAAACCGCAACCACATGGGCACCTGGCCCGATTTCCCGCATGAACGACATGACATGCTCGACATAGTCGTCAAACCCGAACGTACCTGCGGATAGCGGGATGTCACGGGCATTGTTCCAGTCGGTGATGAACACGTCATGATCCTGCAGCAGCACCTCGACGGTGTTGCGCAACAGCGTCGAAAAATGGCCGGATAGCGGGGCCGCAATCAGCACCCGGGGCTGAGCACGGTCGGTGTCCTTACGGAAATGAAGCAGTTTGCCGAATGGCGTTGCCTGAATCACATCCTCGGTGACCGCGACATCCCGATTACCCAGTCTGACCGTGGCGATTCCAAAGGCAGGGCGGGTGTGAAGGATGCCGCCATTGCCGAAAATCTCTAGGCCGGCTCTCATCTGCCGAGCAATCACGCCGAATCCTCGCGGAAGGGCCATGGCATCGACCATCGGGGCCCACGTCTTCGCCGCGACCCGCAACGGGCCGACCAGATCTTCCTGGGTCTGGTAGAGTTCGTAGCTCCTCGACATAACGTATCCTTCCGATCATCCGTGTCCGACAGAGATCGTGCGATCTCCCATAGGCATTTGGGTTGCGGCATCTATGTCGCACGATGCCGTCTGAACATTTCTGCTTTGCATCGGCGGGCTTTTCCGCTTTGATCAGCCACGGTTGCGGCAATCTGCGACGCAGTGCAACATCTTTCGAACATGACGTAAACTTATTGAAAAGGAAAGCGCGGCATGTCTCCGTCCCCCCCCTCACCTGCTCGCCGAAGAAAATTTCCGGCACGTCTTGCGATTTCGAGCCGAAACTACTCATCGTGGTGTCTTAGAGGTTTTTTGCTCGCCCGCCTGTCCGGCATCGATTTCATTGTGGAGCCCGCCGCTGCCGATGATCCGCAGGCACGCGCCGAGTTATTGATGCGAACCTCATCAATCCTGCTGCCATGCCTGATCGATGGCGACGTCACCGTATGGGATAGCATCGCGATCGCGGAATATCTCAACGAAACCTACCCGGCAGCAGGAATGCTCCCAACCGACCCGGTTTCCCGCGCCCGCTGCCGCTCGATCAGCGGCGAAATGCACGCAGGATTCGCCGCGCTGCGTGCCTCGCTGCCCATGAATATTCGCGCCCACCGGCCCGGCTTCACCGTCTGGTCCGGCGCACAGGCCGATATCGATCGCATCACCACGATCTGGCGCGATTGCTTTGCCGGGTCGCCTGGCCCGTATTTGTTCGGGGCGACCCCCTGCATCGCAGATGCCATGTTCGCCCCGGTCGCCAGCCGTTTCAAAACTTACGACGTCCCCCTCGACGCCGTCTGCACCGCCTATGTCGAAACTATTTTTGCGTGGCCGGATATGGCCGAATGGATCGCTGATGCCGAGGTCGAGCGCGATACGATCACCGAACTCGACCTCGAATTCTGATGCCGCCCCATGTCGCAGGATATCCGACAAACGCTCGATCAGGAATTGGAACCCCCACCTGCTGCGTCTGGTCGGAAGGCTGACAAACGCTCGATCTCACGACGCAGATCCTCAATGATGGCGTACCGATCGACCGCGGTATCGATCCAGTGCTGCCGCTCCGTCATTCCGGCGGCGAGTTCGGTTTCCAACGCCGCAACCACCGGTCCGTAATAGGCGTTGGCCTGGGCCATGGCGGCAGCGATCCCATCGAGGTCTCCGCACGGCGGCTCCTGTCCCGAAACCGCCGCCATCATCCAGCGATATACGCCAGCCACCCACTCGGGCAGCACCGCATCGCCGGGACCAACGACATGATGCCGCAGGCCAGCGGACAGGAATCGCGAAACAGCATCTCGATCGACGGTCGCTGCTAAATCGATGCCAATGGCAGCGCCCAACCGGGCAATTTCAGTCTCCCAGTCGGCCAGCAAGGCGTCGTAGGCGACAAATCCGCGGACCAACCCCCGGCTGTCGCGTTCGGCATCCAGCATGTGGGTCTGCCAAAGAGCGATCGCTCGCGCCTGATCGAATCCCTCGCGACGCTCCAGCGATGCAGCGACCTCGTGCGGATGGCGCACCGGGATCACCACCCTCGCCGTGATATGCCGTTCCCGCAGCACCGGCAACCAGAGCGGCAGGAGTCGGCACAGCCGCGGATCCTTGACCACGATCAACGGCATGTCGCTGTATTCGATGTCGAGCAACGCACCAAGCCGGTGACGGAACCTCAGGGCTGCCTCACCAGCAAACCACGCGGGGGGCAAATGGCGCACATCGCCCCAGGTCGAACCGATAGCTGCCAGCACCTCGTCGTGGAAGTCGACCAGCGCTTGCGATTCCCAAAAGCCGGTCGCGTTGCCGTTTTCCGAAGCCGGCATCAGATGACGCGGCAAGCCTGCGCCGCACAGCGCAATCACCCGCGTCAGCGCCGAGGTCCCGCTGCGATGCATTCCAAGGACAAGAATCGCCTGGCGTCGTTGAGCATGTGGGTTCATCCGGTGATCATGCCGCATCCGCCGCCCCGATCAAGCGCGATAGCGGCGTTGCACCAAACCGGTCGCCAAAATGCGCTGTTTGCGATAGTTCGCAGCCATGAAGGCTCGGGCATGACATACAGCGTCAAGGAAATCTTCCCCACCTTGCAGGGCGAAGGCAGCAATGCAGGTCGCGCCGCCGTATTCTGCCGCTTCGCCGGCTGCAATCTGTGGAGCGGTCGTGAAGCCGATCGCGCCACCGCGATCTGCCAATTTTGCGACACCGACTTTATCGGCACCGATGGCACAGGCGGCGGTAAATTCGCCGATGCCGCCAGCCTTGCCGCAGCCATCCGCGCCGCCTGGGCCGCACCGGCCATCACCCACGCGCTCGTGGTGATCACTGGTGGCGAACCTCTCCTGCAGCTCGACACCGCGCTGATCGCGGCGATCCACGCCGAAGGCTTTACTATCGCGGTTGAAACCAACGGAACCATCATCGCACCGCCGGGCATCGACTGGCTGTGCGTCAGCCCCAAATCACGCGCACCGCTTGCGCTTCACCAAGGCGACGAACTCAAACTCGTCTATCCCCAGCCTGAAGCGATGCCCGATCGCTTCACCTCACTGAATTTCAAAAACTTTCTGCTTCAACCGATGGACGGGCCCGACCGCCTCGCCAACACGCGCGCCGCAATCGCCTATTGCCAGTCCCATCCCCAATGGCGTCTCTCGATGCAGACCCACAAATATCTGGGCATTCCCTGATGTTCGAACTCACCAAGGATTTCCGCTTCGAAGCGGCCCATACGCTGAACCGCACGATCGATGCCGAACCTAGCCGGCGAATCCACGGCCATTCCTACCGCGCCAGCGTCACCCTGCGCGGTACCCCGGATGCCTCCGGCATGATCATGGATTTCGGCAATCTCGCCACTCACATTGC
>JAQTXO010000040.1 GCA_028688765.1 Acidiphilium sp.
CCATGCTCCTCGCCGGACCTGCGATCCCCGGCCATCAGAGCGAACTGACCTTCGACCCGGCCGCGCCCGCCTATTTCTACCTCGAACCCGGCGGCTATTTCATTCTCCGCCGCGATGGCGCGCATCTGACCGCGACGCTGGCGACAATCGGCGATTTTCCCGGCCCGTTTCCCTTCGCGGTGGACGCTGACTATCCGGGCCGCAAAAAAAACGACCAGGAAGGACCGACATGAACACGCAACCCAAGGCCGAACGGCCGAACATTCTTATCATCATGGCCGACCAACTCGGTGCGCGCGCCCTGCCCGCCTATGGCAACAAGGTGGCGATCACCCCGCAGATCGACGCGTTGGCCGCCGGCGGCGTGGTGTTCGAGAATGCCTATTGCAACGCGCCTCTGTGCGGGCCTTCGCGCTACGTGTTCATGTCCGGCCGCCTCGCCTCGAAAATCGGCGCCTATGACAACGCGGTGGAATTTCCCGCCACCCTGCCCACCTTCGCGCATCATCTGCGCCACGCCGGGTATCGCACCATCCTGTCGGGCAAGATGCATTTCTGTGGGCCCGACCAGATGCACGGGTTCGAGGAACGCCTGACCACCGATATCTATCCCGCCGATTTCGGCTGGACCCCGGACTGGACCGATTTCGAAACACGGCCCGACTGGTATCACGACATGAGTTCGGTACGCGACGCCGGGCTCTGCGTGCGGACCAACCAGATGGATTTCGACGACGAGGTGATCTTCGCCGCCCGCCGCAAACTGTTCGATATCGCCCGCGATGACGACCCGCGCCCGTTCTGCCTCGTCGTCTCGCTCACCCACCCGCACGATCCGTTCGCGATGACCGCGGAATATTGGAACCGCTACGATCCCGCCGCGATCGACATGCCGCGCTACCGCCCCGACCCCGCAGCGCTCGACGCTCATTCAAAACGCCTCCGCCACGTCTGCAACACCGACCGCGAACCGGTCACCGAAGCCAATGTGCGCGACGCCCGCCACGCCTATTACGCCGCGATTTCCTATGTCGACGATCAGGTCGGCAAAATGATGGAGGCGCTCACCGCCTGCGGCCTCGCGGACCGGACCGTAACCATGCTCACCGCCGATCACGGTGAAATGCTCGGTGAGCACAGTCTCTGGTATAAAATGAACTTCTTCGAGGATGCGTGCCGGATTCCCCTGATCGTCCATGCACCGTCCCGCTTCGGCGCCCGGCGCATCGCGGGCTGCGTCGCCTCGGTCGATATCCTGCCCACGCTGGTCGATCTCGCCGGGGCCGAGCCGCCCGCCGCGTTCGGCGTGCCGGTCGATGGCCGATCGCTCCAGCCGCACCTCACCGGCACCGGCGGGCATGACGAGGTGTTCGGCGAATACATGGGCGAAGGCGCGATCGCCCCGATCGTGATGATCCGCCGGGGCCGCTACAAATTCATCCATTGCCCGGTCGATGACGATCAGTTGTTCGACCTCGCCGCCGACCCTGACGAACGGATCAACCTCGCGGCGCACCCCGATCACGCACCCCTCACCGCAGCGTTTCGTGCCGAAATCGCGCAACGCTGGAACCTGCCGCAGATCCAGACCGATGTTCTGGCCAGCCAGGCCCGGCGCCGCTTCGTCAATGCGTCGCTCCGCGCCGGGACCTATCAGCCCTGGGATTATCAGCCGATCGTCGATGCCACGGAGCAATACATGCGCAACCACCTCAAGCTCAGCGACCTCGAAAGCCGCGCCCGCTTCCCCAAAGTGGTGCACGGCGCGGCATGACCGGATGCGATCGGTCGATGCCGAAATGAGTTTCGCATTGACCGCGCATGTCTGATATAGGAAAAGTGCATATCATAGTCACGGTGACGTGATCGGATTGGAGATCGGTATGGGTACGCAGCCAAAACCGACCCTGCGGCGGCATGAGCCAAGGCCGCTTTCGGTCGGACTATTGCTCGCGCAGGATTTCACCCTTTCGGCGTTTTCGCTCTTCGTCGATACGCTGCGTCTGGCCGCCGACGAGTCGGATTATTCCCGGCCGATCCACTGCCGCTGGACCATCATGTCCGACACCGAAGCCCCGATCCGGTCGAGCTGCGGTGTCGAAATTCTGCCCGGCAGCGGGCTGATCGACCCCGATCAGTTCGATTATGTCGTGGTGGTCGGCGGTATCCTGCACAACCACCCCAAAACCAACGCCCTGCTCTACGCCTATCTGCGCCGTGCCGCGGCGGCGGGGGTCAAGCTGATCGGCATCTGTACCGGCAGCTTCATCCTGTGCCGCGCCGGGCTGATGGAAGGCCGCCGGGTTTGCGTCAGCTGGCTGCATTACCAGGATTTCCGCGACGAATTTCCCGACCATGCCGTGATCGGCGACCGGTTTTTCGAAATCGACGGCGACCGCATCACCTGTGCCGGCGGCGCCGGTGCCGCCGATCTGGCGGCGGCCCTGGTCGAACGTCATCTCGGCAGCCGGCTCGCCCAGAAACCCCATCAGGTCCTGTTGCTGACGCCGATGCGCGGCAGCGAGGGTGTGCAGCCCCATCCGCCGATGGCGCACGACGTATCCGATGAACAGGTCCGCCGCGCCCTGCTGATGATGGAACAGAATCTCGGCAATCCGCTCCACATCGCCATGATCGCGCAACGCCTCGAACTCTCCACCCGCCAGCTCGAACGGCGGTTCGACGCCGCCCTGGGCAAACGCCCGTCCGACCTCTACCGCGAGCTGCGCCTGCGCTATGCCCGCTGGCTGCTGGAAACCACCAACCGATCGGTCACCGATATCGCGCTCGATGCCGGGTTCTCCGATTGCGCGCATTTTTCGCGCCAGTTCAAGGCCCTGCATGGGCTGTCGCCCTCGCTCGCCCGCCCGACCATGCGCCGCGATGCCGCCGCCGTTCCGCCGGACTCCGGCTGGGCCGATCACGACCGGATCACCACCGGCGCGCTCGAATGCGCAGGCCAGCGCCCCTATTAGTCATTGCGCCAATGCATGCCAGCCATGATGTCATGCCGTATCGATCATTGCCGCCGATGTCGCGAAATCTAAAGACTGCGATCGCACGACACGCCACTCTCCGAGTACGGGCTGCGGTTCTTTTGTGAAAGTCATCGCCATGTCGGACGTTCCTGCGGTTTCACTCCCTCACCTCGTTGCCCGCCGCCGGGCGGGCCGTATGCTGGAAGCGCCGTTCTACACCGATCCCGGCATCTTCCGCGCCGATCTCGACCTGATTTTTGGCCGCCACTGGATTTTCGTCGGGGTCGAGCCCGATATCGCCGAACCCGGCGACGTCATGACGGTCAATATCGGGGATAACGCGATCCTGATCACCCGGGATGACGATGGCGCGATCCATGCGATGCACAATGTCTGCCGCCACCGCGCCGCGCGTCTGGTCTCGACCGAAACCGCCACGGTGGGCCGTCTGGTCTGCCCCTACCATGCCTGGACCTACGGGCTCGACGGCGCGTTGCTCCATGCCGATCACATGGGCGATGATTTCGACCCCGCCTGCCATGGTCTGCGCAAAATCCATGTCCGCTCGCTCGAAGGCCTGATCTTCGTCTGTCTCGCTGAAACGCCGCCGGCCGATTTCGACGACATGGCGCGCATGGTCGCCCCCTATATCGCGCCGCACGAGGTCGCGAACTGCAAAATCGCCCACCAGATCGATCTGATCGAGGAGGGCAACTGGAAACTCACGATGGAGAACAATCGCGAGTGCTACCATTGCGCGCTCAACCACCCCGAACTGACGACCTCGATCTTCGAATACGGCTTCGGCTTCGAAACCGACGAGACCGACCCTGTCCGCGTCGCGCAACGCCGCAATTACGATGCCATGGTCGAGCGCTCCTGCGCTGCCTGGGATCGCGCGGGCTTTCCCTCCATCGAGATCGGCAATCTCGACGATATGGTCTCCGGCTACCGTATCGGGCGGATGCCGATGGACCGCGAGGGTGAATCCCAGACGCTCGACACCAGGGTCGCCTGCCGCAAACTGCTCGGTCGGGCCACCGAAAAACGGCTCGGCGATCTGTCGTTCCATACCCAGCCGCATTCCTGGCATCATTTCATGAGCGAGCACATCGTGAGCTTCGCCGTGCTGCCGCTCGGACCCGATCGGACTCTTCTCCGCACGAAATGGCTGGTCCATCGCGATGCGATCGAAGGGGTCGATTACGATCTCGAAAACCTGATCCGGGTCTGGCGCGAAACCAATATCCAGGACGGCAATCTGGTCGGCCTCGCCCAGGCCGGCGCCGCCAGCGGCGGCTATGTCCCCGGTCCCTATTCGCCGCGAACCGAAGGTCAGGTCGAGCAATTCGTCAACTGGTATATCAAGCGGATGGCCGCGGGTCTCGCATGAACCCGGCCCCAGCCACCGCCGCCGCCCAGTGCCTCGCCGCCCGTGACGGTCTCGCGGTCTGGACCGCCGAAGCCGACGATGAGTTGCTCTGTGTCGCCATTCACGACGAAACCGCCGACGTGCGCAGCTTCACCTTCGCGCCGCGCCACCCGGCCCGGTTCCATTACCTGCCCGGCCAGTTCCTCACTTTCGACATCCCGACCGAGCGCGGCATCGTCCAGCGCTGCTACACCATCGCCTCAAGCCCGACCCGGCCGGACCGGCTCACCATCACGGTGAAACGCCAACCCGGCGGCATCGTCTCGCCCTGGCTGCACGACGATCTCCGCCCCGGCATGACCCTGCGCGCCCTCGGCCCGATGGGCGATTTCACATTCGCCGCCGCGCCTGCCGAGCGCTACCTGTTCATCTCCGGCGGCTCCGGCATCACCCCGCTGATGTCGATGACCCGCGCCCACCACGATCTCGCCCCCGCAACCGACATCGTGTTCCTCCATTTCGCCCGCACCCCGGACGACATCATCTTCCGCGACGAACTCGCTTTCATGGCGCGCACCATGCCCAACCTCCGGGTCATTCCGGTCTGCGAGGCCGATGCTCCCAGCGCCCGATGGGGTGGCCCGCGCGGTCGGGTCGATGCCGCTATGCTCCAACTCCTGGTCCCCGACCTTGTCACCCGCACGATATTCGACTGCGGACCGGCCCCCTTCAT
This sequence comes from Acidiphilium sp., assembly GCA_028688765.1. Classification (GTDB taxonomy): domain Bacteria; phylum Pseudomonadota; class Alphaproteobacteria; order Acetobacterales; family Acetobacteraceae; genus Acidiphilium; species Acidiphilium acidophilum. The sequence goes on from JAQTXO010000040.1 coordinate 5,084, forward strand.
GGCCGCGATCCGCGCCGCCCTGCCCACGCTCGGCGTCGATCCAACGTGTTATCACGAGGAAAGCTTCGACTTCGCCACCCTCGCCACCGCCGAACCTGAAACCATCATCGCCCCGGCCACCGGCTCGTCCTTCGCCGTGAATTTCACCAAATCCGCCCGCAGCATCGACGTCGCCGCCGATCAGTTCATTCTCTCGGCGGCCCGCGCCGCCGGCATGCGCCTGCCCTCCTCCTGCACCAAGGGCATGTGCGGCACCTGCAAGAGCAAACTGGTCTCGGGTCAGGTCGACATGCAGCATCAGGGCGGCATCCGCCAGCGCGAGATCGATCAGGGCATGATCCTGATCTGCTGCTCCCGCCCGCTATCCGACCTGGTGATCGAGCGCTGAGAATGAACATCGCCCGGCTCGCCCATTTCGGTTTCCTGACCTTGCCGGATTACTCGATGATCGCGGTCTCCAGCGCGATCGAGGCGCTGCGGATGGCAAATCGCTGCGCCGGGCGCACCATCTATTCCTGGAGCGTTCACGCGTTGAACGACACCCCGGTCCCCGCGAGCAACGGCATGGCGATCGGCCCGACCACGGCGCTGGGGCGGACGACGGCACCGGATCTCCTGTTCGTCTGCGGCGGGGTCGATGTCCGCAGCGTCGTCGGCAAGCCCCACCTCGCCGCCCTGCGGCGGCTGGCCCGGCAGGGCGTGCCGCTCGGGGCCTTGTGCACCGGCACCTTCGCCCTCGCCGAAGCCGGGCTGCTCGACGGGTATCGCTGTGCGGTCCACTGGGAGGATGCGGCGTCGATGCGCGACGCCTTCCCGGCGATCGAACTGGTCAACGAATTATTCGTGCTCGACCGCAACCGCCTGACCTGCACCGGCGGGATCGGCCCGCTCGACATGATGCTTCATCTGATCGAGGCAAAGCTCGGCCGGGTGATCGCCGAACACGTCGCGGTCACCTTCATCCTCGACCGGATCAGGCCCAGCGGCGAGCGCCAGCCGATCGCGGCGGGCGACCGGGTCAGCCCCGATCAGCCGGTGCTGGCCCGCGCCATGGGCATGATCGAATCCCGGCTCGACGAACCCGGACTGCCCGCGACCATCGCCGATGAACTCGGCATCTCGCTCCGCCAGCTCCAGCGCCTGTTCCGTGCGCATCTCGATGAAACCCCCGCGGGCTTCATCAAATCCCTCCGCCTGCAACGCGCGCAGGCCATGCTTCAGGCCCGCGACCTGCCGGTGACGGCGGTGGCGATGGCCTGCGGCTTCGGCTCCAGCGCCTATTTCGCCAGCGCCTATCGCGCCCATTTCGGCTATTCCCCGCGCGCCGAACGCCAGTTGCGCGCGATCGCCGCGGCCTCGCCCCGCGCGGCGGCACTGTCATGAGCGGGGCGACCGACGCGCTGTTCCGCCCGCTGACCCTCCGGGGCCTGACCATCCGCAACCGGCTGATGAGTACCAGCCACGCCCCCGGCTACGGGCGGGACGGCAAACCGCAGGAGCGCTACCAGCTCTACCACGCGGAAAAAGCCAAAGGCGGCATCGGCCTGACCATGTTCGGCGGCTCATCCTCGGTCTCGCTCGACAGTCCGGCGGCTCCCTGGAATCAGATTTCGGTCGCCGATGACAGTGTGATCCCGTATTTCCAGCAATTCGCCGATCGGGTGCACCAGCATGGCGCCGCGCTGATGATCCAGCTCACCCATATGGGCCGGCGCACCCGCTGGGATACCGAGCACTGGCTGCCGACCCTGTCCGCCTCGCCGCGCCGGGAACCCGCCAGCCGCTCGATCCCGCGCGAGATGAACCAGGACGATATCGACCGCGTGGTGGCCGATTTCGCGCAGGCCGCCCGCCGCGCCCGCGAAGGCGGGCTGGATGGCTGCGAGATATCGGCGGCGCATGGCCATCTGGTCGATCAGTTCTGGTCGCCCTCGGTCAATCACCGCACCGATGGCTATGGTGGCACGTTGCTGAACCGGATGCGCTTCGGCTTTGATGTTCTGGCGGCGATGCGCAAGGCTGCCGGCGCCGATTTCGTGATCGGCATGCGGATGTCGGGCGATGAATTGTTCGACGAAGGATTGAGCGGCGAGGAGTGCGTCGCGATCGCGGCGGCGCATGTCGAGCGCGGGCTGGTTGATTTCGTCAACGTGATGGGCGGGCAGGCGCGCGATCATCTGGCCCATGCGGTGTCCCTGCCGAACATGGCGTTTCCGGTCGCGCCCTTCCTGTATCTGGCCAGCGCGATCCGGCGCGAGGTCGAGGTGCCGGTGTTCCACGCCCAGCGGATCACCGATTTCGCCACGGCGGCGCGGGCCGTGGCGGAAGGCCATGTCGATATGGTCGCGATGACGCGGGCGCATATCGCCGACCCCCATATCGGGCGGAAGCTGCTCGAAGGCCGGGCGGACGACATCCGCCAATGCGTCGGCGCGGGCTACTGCATCGACCGGATCTATACCGGGGCGGACGCGCTGTGCATCCAGAACGCGGCGACCGGGCGCGAAGCCACCATGCCGCACGTCATCGCGAAGGCGGACAAGCCGTTGCGCGTGGTGGTGGTCGGCGGTGGTCCGGCCGGGCTGGAAGCGGCGCGGGTGTGCGCCGAGCGCGGGCATGTTGTCACCCTGTTCGAACGCGAAACCACGCTGGGCGGGCAGATCAACATCGCCGCCAGGGCAGGCTGGCGGGAGGCGTTGTCCGGCATCCCGCGCTGGCTGGCGGCGCAGGTCCGCAAACTCGGGGTCGATGTCCGGCTCGGGGTTGCGGCGGATGCGGCGATGGTGTTCGCGGCGCAACCGGATATCGTGATCGTCGCGACCGGGGGCACACCCAACCCGGGTTTCATCGACGGGGCCGACCTCGTGGTGACCACCACCGAGGTGTTGCGCCAGAATATGGATCTCACCGGCTCGGTGTTGCTGTATGACGGCATGGGCCAGCACAACGCCTCCTCCTGCGCCGAGGTTCTGGCGACGCGCGGGGCGCTGGTCGAACTCGCCACGCCGGACCGGATGGCGGCAGAGGAAGTCGGCACCACCAACCAGCCGGTGCATCTGCGCAATCTCTATCGGCTCGGCGTGATCGTGACGCCCAATCTCGACCTGCTTTCGGTGCGGCGCGAGGATAACCGCCTGATAGCGGTGCTGCGCAACACGATGGATCTGGCCGAGGAGGAACGGATGGTCGATCACGTCGTGGTCGATTTCGGCACCCTGCCGGAGGATGCGGTCTTCACGGAATTGCGGGACCGGTCGGTCAATCGCGGCCAGACCGACGCGGCAGCCTTGATCGCCGGCACGCCGCAACCGGGGGCCGACGCGCCGGGCTATCGTCTTTACCGGATCGGCGATGCGGCGGCGGGGCGCAACATCCATGCGGCGATCTACGATGCGCTGCGCCTGTGCAAGGATTTCTGATGGCCGCTGGCGCGCTGGTGCTGCTGGCGTGGTTGATGGTGGCGGGTGTGGCGGTGCAGGCGCTGCGTCTCGCCCTGTTATGGCGGCGCGGCGCTCCGGCGCGGGTCGATTGGATCGGCGGTCTGCGCGCCCTGCCCCGGCGCTATCTGGTCGATGTTCATGCCGTGGTCGGGCGCAAGCCGGAGGCGGCGGCGATGCATCAGGCGATCGCGGGCGGATTGCTGGCGGCGACCGCGCTGTTGTTGCTGGGGGTCATACCGGGTCTGCGCGGATCTTCGTTCTATTGGCTGGCGGTGGCCGCCGCGTTCGCGGTGGCCGGACTCGGTGCGATCCTGGTGCGGCGGCGGCGGGTGCCGGTGCGGCCCGCCACGTTATCGGGCGGGGCTTTCCTCAGTCTGCCGCTGCTGCTCGGAGCCTACGCCCTCGGCGGGTTGCTCGCGTCCCTGTTCGGCGGCGTGATCGGGGCATTCGGCCTCGCCCTCGCGGCATTCGGTGCCATCGGGCTGATCGGGCAACTCGCCACCGGGCCGATGCGCCATGCTCTGGCCGGGGCGGCGCATCTGGTCGCCCATCCGCGTCCCGCGCGGTTCGCGGGCGCACCCGCGAGCGGACTCGCCCCGATCGATCTGGCAGCCCCCCGTCTCGGCGTGGCGGACATTGCCGACGTTGCCTGGAACCGGCTGCTCGGCTTCGATGCCTGCATCCAGTGCGGGCGGTGCGAGGCCGCCTGTCCCGCCTTCGCGGCAGGCCAGCCACTCAATCCCAAGGCGCTGATCCAGGATTTCTGCGCGTCCCTCCATCCCGAACCGGCGCGCTATGCGGGCAGTCCCCATCCCGGCATCACGGAGCCCGGCCCGATCCTCGGCGTGCTGCACGCCGACACCATCTGGTCCTGCACCACCTGCCGCGCCTGCGTCGCCGCCTGCCCGATGATGATCGAGCATGTCGATGCGGTGATCGATATCCGCCGCAACCTCACGCTCGAACACGGCGCGGCCCCGGGCAAGGCCGATGCCGCGCTGGCGGCGCTGCGCTACACCGGCAGCGCCAGCGGGCTCGCACCGGAGCGGCGGCTGGATTTCGCCGCCGGGTTGAAAGTGCGGGTGATCGCCCCGGGCGAGACCGTCGATACGCTCCTCTGGCTCGGGGATGGCGCGTTCGACCGGCGCTATGGCGAGACGCTGCGCGCCCTGATCGGCATCATGCGCGCGGCGGATCTGGATTTCGCGGTGCTCGGGGCCGCCGAGCGCGATTGCGGCGATCTCGCGCGTCGGCTCGGCGACGAAGCCGGTTTTGCAGCGCTGGCGGCGGCCTCGGTCGCGCAATTGAACGCGGTGACGTTCCGGCGCATCGTCACCGCCGACCCCCATGCCCTGCACGTGTTGCGCCAGGAATACCCGGCATTCGGCGGGCATTACACCGTGATCCATCATACGAGCCTGATCGATGAACTGCTCGCCCGCAACGCGATCACCGTGGCCTCGCCCGGCAGCACCGCGATCACCTATCACGACCCCTGCTATCTCGCCCGCTACAACGGCGAGACCGACGCGCCGCGCCGGGTGCTGGCACGCCTGACCGGGGGCGCGGTGGAAATGGCGCGATCGGGCACCGATTCGTTCTGCTGCGGCGGCGGCGGCGGCGCGCCGGTCACCGATATTCCGGGCAAACACCGCATCCCCGATCTGCGGATGGATCAGGCGCGCGAGACCGGGGCCAGTATCGTCGCGGTGGCCTGCCCCGGTTGCACCGCGATGCTGGAAGGCGTGGTCGGGCCACGCCCGGTGGTGCGCGATATCGCGCAGCTGGTCCATGAGGCGTTGCGATGAACCGGCGCGATCCCAGGGCCGAGCGCGCGGCCATGATCGTCGCCGTCACCCCGCGTTTGCGGCTGGACCGCACCCATCGCGGCGGTGCGAGGCCGGCACAGGCAGCCGTCACCGAAACCGGACCGGCACCCATCCGCCTCACCGATCCCGCCTTCCTGATCGCCGCCGTGGTCGAAGCTCCCGGCGGTGCGCTCACGCGGCATGACCGGCAGGTGATCGGCGCGGCGCGGCTGCTGGCCGGGAATGCGGGTGCGGTGTTGCTGATCGCCCCTGTCGCGGTCGAGGCGGCGGGTGCTGCGGGCACTGACCGGTTCATGGCGCTGGGCGTCACCGGTTACGACCCCGCTTGTCTCGCCCGGCGGGTCGCGCGCGCGATCACCGATCATGCGCCCCGTCATGTGCTGTTTCCCGAAACCGCCGATGGCGGCGACCTTGCCCGGCGCGTCGCCGCCTTATGCGGGTGCGACCTGTTCGCCGGGGCGGAAAGCCTGACCACGCATCAGGCGGTGCGCCCGACCGGTGCGGGGCGACAGGAAATCCGCGCCGCGCCGCCATGGCTGATCAGCCTCGCACCGGATCGGATCGCCCCGTATCGCGGCAGGCCGCACGAGGTCGAAAGCCTGCCGCCTCCCGAAATCGAGCCGGTATCGGGCGCGACGATGGCGGCTGAACCGCTCGCCGCCGATGCCGCGACCATCCCGCTCGATCAGGCACCGCTGGTGATCGCCGCGGGCAATGGCGTCACCGATTTCGCCGGTTTCCTCGATCTCGCCCGCGCGCTCGGAGCGACACCGGGGGCAAGCCGCGTGGTGTGCGATGCCGGGGCCCTGCCGCGCGCGATGCAGGTCGGCGCATCGGGCACGGTGCTGAACGCGGAATGCTACATCGCCCTCGGCATTTCCGGCGCACCGCAGCATTTGCAGGGCATCGGCACGGTCGAGCACATCGTCGCGATCAACACCGACCTCCACGCCGCGATCATCGCCCGCGCCGGGCTTGCGATCATCGCCGACGCCCAGGCGGTGATGGCGGCTTTGCGGCGGATGCTATGAACATCGTGGTGCTGCTCTCCGCCGGGCGCGATCCGCAATCGGGACAGCCGCGTCCGGTCGGGGTGGAATTGCAGGCGATCGCACTGGCGCGGTCCCTGCCCGGCGCGATCGTTACCGGCCTCCATGCCGGCATGGCTGATGCTGCCGTGCGCGATGCGTTCGGCTACGGCCTCAGCGACATCACCATCCTCACCCTCGATCCGGGCGACGACCCCCTGCCCGCCCTCATCGCCGAACTCTGGCATATCGGTCCCGCCCTGATCCTGGCGGGCCGACGCGGCCAGGGCGGTACGGATAGCGGGCAGCTGCCCTACCGGATCGCCCATGCCTGCTCCTGGCCGATCGTGGCGGACGCGACCGCGATCACCTGCGATGGCGGAACCTGTCATGTCATCCAGTCGCTGCCGCGCGGTGTCCGCCGTCGCCTCACGGTTTCCCTGCCCGCAATGATCACCATCCACGAAGCCGCGCCGCCTGCCCTGCCCTTCGCGTATCGTGGCCGCAAGGCCGGTCGCCTGCACGAACACGCGGGCATGGCGGGTCCACCTCCCGATCCCGCAGGCGAGATCAGGCCGTATCGCCCGCGCCCGAAACTGATTGGCGAGATTGCTCCGGCGGGCACGGGAGTGGTGCTGTCATCCCCGACCCCGGACGACGCGGCGGCTGCGGTGCTTGCCTATATCGAACGGTTCAGGACGCTATCGTGAGCGACCCC
>JAQTXO010000500.1 GCA_028688765.1 Acidiphilium sp.
CGCCACTCCGCGCCCCCACGCTGGACGCCATCCAATCCCTCCTCGACCACACCTTCAGCCCCCGCGCCCAAACCCATAACCCCTGGTTCACCCCACCCGATTTTTTCATCGTCCACCCGAAATAGCTCAATCACACCCATTTCATTACGATATCGCAACGAAATACCGGGCAGTCGAGTCAAAGCAAAGGGCAAGGCAGGCCTTCTTTTTGTGAACAAAAAGAAGCAAAAAAACTTTGTGATCTGGGTCCGTGCCGGTTTCGACGCCCGTGCCTCGGCGAAGGGAAGTTTTTTGCTTCTTTTTTACAAAAAAGAAGCCTTCCTACCCCACATCACCCAATCTCGATAACCTCAACCCGCCGCCCCTTCGCCGCGAGTGCGATTTTCCCGGCCTTGAGCCGGAGGGCGTCGGTCCCGAACACGTCGGCGCGCCAGCCGGTCAGGCAGGGGAGATTGGCCGGCGTGTCCCCCGCAAGCGTGTCGATATCGTCGCCCGAGGCAATGAGGCGCGCGGCGACGTGATTGGCATTCGCCCGTTCGGTCAGCAGCACCTTGAGCAGCGCGACCAGCGCGGGCGAGGGTTTGGCAGCATCATTGACGCGGGGAAGCTGCGGCAGGTCACGTTCCGGCAAAGCGCGGGCGGTCGCAATCACCGCGAGCAGCGCCTGCCCCGATTTTCCCTCGGCAAAGCCACGGGTAATGCCCCGAACCCGCGTGAGACCCTCGGCATCGGTGGGCGCGAGGGCCGCGAGTTCGGGGATCTGCTCATCCTTGATCACGCGCTGGCGGGGAATATTGATCCGCATCGCCTCGCGCTCGCGCCACGCCGCGATCGCCTGCACGATGGCAAGCTGCCGCCGGTTGGCCCCGCGCAGTTTCAGGCGGCGCCACGCATCGGTGGGGTCGGTGCGGTAGGTGCCGGGCTCGTTGAGAATGGCGGCTTCCTCGGCGACCCAGTCGATCCGCGATTCCCGAACGAGCCGCTCGCGCAGGGCTTCATAAACCAGACGAAGCCAGGTCACGTCCGCGGCGGCATAGGTGATCTGCGCGGGCGAAAGCGGCCTCGCCTGCCAGTCCGAAAACCGGTGCGCCTTGTCGATACTGCCCCCGGCGAGGGACGAGACCAGCGTATCGTACCCCACCTGATCGCCGAACCCCGCGACCATGGCGGCCACCTGGGTGTCGAAAATCGGCGTCGGCACAGCGCCGAATTTGAGCAGAAAGATTTCGATATCCTGGCGGCAGGCGTGAAACACCTTGACGACGGCAGGGTTGGCGAACAGCGCACCGAGCGGGGCGAGGTCGAGCGCCGGGGCCTGCGCGTCGATCACCGCAACGTCCCGCGCCCCGCCGAGCTGAACGACGCAGAGTTCCGGGAAATAGGTGCGCTCGCGCATGAACTCGGTATCGACCGTCACATAAGGCTCGGTCGCGAGCCGCTCGCACAGCGCGGCGAGGGCGGCGGTGGTGGTGATCAGGACGGGGTCGGCAAAGGTTGCTTGCGGCTTCATCCGTGGCAAGTGCCACGCCCTGTCTTGACAGGAAAGACCCGCGCCGTCCATTTGCCCCTGATTTCATTCAGGACTGGTCCCCGATGCACGAATATCGCACCCATACCTGCGGCACCCTGCGCGCGGCCGATGCCGGCATCACGGCCCGCCTGTCCGGCTGGGTCAACGTCAAACGCGATCATGGCGGCCTGCTGTTCATCGACCTGCGCGATCATTTCGGCATCACCCAATGCGTGATCCCGAACGGCTCGGCCGTGTTCGACCTCGCCGAAGCCACCCGGGTCGAAAGCGTGGTGACCGTCACCGGCACCGTCGTGGCGCGCGATGCCGCGACCATCAACCCGCGCCTGCCGACCGGCGAAATCGAAGTGCAGGTCGAGGATTTCGTGGTGCAATCCGCCGCCGACGTGCTGCCGATCCAGGTGGCCGGCGATGCCCAGTTCCCCGAGGATCTCCGGCTGCGCTATCGCTTCCTCGACCTGCGGCGCGAAAAACTGCACCGCAACATCATGCTGCGCGCCAACGTGATTTCGTGGCTGCGCCGGGAAATGACCGCGCGCGGCTTCACCGAATTCACCACCCCGATCCTCACCGCCTCGTCGCCCGAAGGCGCGCGCGATTTTCTGGTGCCCTCGCGCCTCCATCCGGGCCAGTTCTACGCCCTGCCCCAGGCCCCGTAGCAGTTCAAGCAATTGCTGATGGTCGCCGGGTTCGACCGCTATTTTCAGATCGCCCCCTGTTTCCGCGATGAAGCCAGCCGCGCCGACCGCGCCCCCGGCGAATTCTATCAGCTCGATTTCGAGATGAGCTTCGTCGATCAGGAAGAGGTGTTCGCAACCATCGAACCCGTGCTCGGCGGATTGTTCAAGGAGTTTTCGGACGGGCGTGCGGTCAGCGACTGGCCGTTCCCCCGCATCGCCTATGACGAGGCCGTGCTGAAATACGGCTCGGACAAGCCCGACCTGCGCAACCCGCTGCTGATCACGGACGTGACGGAGTCGTTCCGCGACTCCGGCTTCGGCCTGTTCGCCAAGATCGTCGCGGGCGGCGGCGTGGTGCGCGCGATCCCCGCACCGGGTGCCGGATCGAACCCCCGCAGCTTTTTCGACAAGCTCAACGAGTGGGCACGCGCCGAGGGAGCGGGAGGTTTGGGCTATATCGTGTTCGACGCCGATGGCGCGAAAGGCCCGATTGCAAAAAATCTCGAACCCGGCCGCGCCGAGGCGATCCGCGAGGCCGTGGGCCTGCAACCGGGCGATGCGGTGTTTTTCGCCGCCGGCCCGCGTGAGACCGCGGCCAAATTCGCCGGTGCCGTGCGAACCAAACTCGGCACCGATCTCGGCCTGATCAGTGCTGAATCGTTCGAATTCTGCTGGGTCGTGGATTTCCCGATGTTCGAGCGGGACGAGGAAACCCAGGCGATCGGCTTCAGCCATAACCCGTTCTCGATGCCCCAGGGCG
>JAQTXO010000501.1 GCA_028688765.1 Acidiphilium sp.
TGGGCGAGGAGGGATTTCGGGTTCTGGGCGCGCATGAGGTGATGGCGGAGGTCTTGGCGCCGATCGGGCTGTTGACGCGGGTGGGGCCGGATGCGGCGGCGCTGGCGGATATCGGGCGCGGGGTTGGGGTGTTGCGGGCGCTGGGCGTCGCGGATGTCGGGCAGGCGTGTGTGGTGCAGCAGGGGATTGTTCTGGCGGTCGAGGCGGTGGAGGGCACGGATGCGATGCTGGGCCGTGCGGCGGGGCTGGCGCGCCCGGGTCCGGGTGGGGTTCTGGTCAAGCTGGTCAAGCCCGGGCAGGATCGGCGGGCGGATTTGCCGACATTGGGTCCGGACACGGTGGCGCGGGCGCGCGCGGCGGGGTTGCGTGGTGTGGCATTCGAGGCGGAGGGTGCCATATTGATCGAACGTGCGGCGATGGTTACGGCGGCGAACGAGGGGGGGTTGTTTCTTCTCGGGATCGACCCGGCATCGTCCTGAATGAGTGGGAAAGGAAGAGCGGCATGAGCGGCGAGTTTCAATATCTGCATACGATGATCCGGGTGAACGACCTGGAGGAAAGTGTGGGGTTCTACACGAAGCTTCTGGGAATGAAGGAGTTGCGGCGGACCGATGTGCCGGATGGCAAGTACACCCTGGCTTTCGTGGGGTATGGCAGCGAAAAGGACCATACCGTGCTGGAGCTGACCTATAATTACGGCACGGATCATTACGATCAGGGCACGGCGTTCGGGCACCTGGCGCTCGGGGTTTCCGACATCAAGGCGACCGTGGAGAAGTTGCGGGCGGCGGGGGCGAAGATTGCGCGTGAGCCCGGGCCGGTGAAGTTCGGCACCACGGTGATTGCGTTCATCGAGGACCCGAACGGTTACAAGATCGAGTTGATCGAGCGCCACTGACATGAGCACCGCGCCGGTTCCGCCGATCCCTGCGCTGCGGCGGGGCAAGAGCCTGTCGTTCCGGGCTTTGTCGGCGGGGTTCGGCGCGGTGGAGGCGGTGGCACCGCGCGGGTGGCCGGCGTTGAGCACGGCGGCGATCGAGCGGAGTGCCGGGGTTTCATTGCAGGGGCCGGCGCGTGAGGGGTTGGAGCGGCTGACCGGGGCGATGGCGCGGGAGACCCGGTTTTCGTTGTTCGGGCGGGTTTCGGTACGCTACGATCTGACGCGGCTTGCGCGCAATGCGGCGATGATCGAACGGATGCACGCGCAAACGCCCGCGATCGGGGCGGCTCCGGTGACGGCGCCGCTATTCATCATGGGGTTGCCGCGTTCGGGGACCAGTTTCCTGCATACGCTGCTCGGCTACGATCCGGACGTGTTGGTGCCGCGGGTGTGGCAGACCCTGTATCCTGCGCCCCGGCCGCGCGATTTCGACAAGCGGGCGAGCGCGGTGGCGCGGCGGACCGACCGGCAGCTCGGGATATTCGCAGGGATGGCGCCGGACTTTCCGGCGATCCATCCGATCGATGCCGACAGTCCGCAGGAGTGCAGCGAAATCACCGCGCATGTCTTCCAGTCCCTGCGGTTCGATACGACGTTCCGGGTGCCGACCTATACGAAATGGCTGGATGCGTTCGGCCACGATGCGGCATTCGCGTTTCACAAGCGGTATCTGCAGGCGTTGCAGCATGGCGTGGGGGCGAAGTTCTGGGCGTTGAAATGCCCGGATCATACGTTTTCGATTCCCGGAATTCTGGCGACGTATCCCGATGCGCGATTCGTGGTGGTGCATCGCGATCCGGTTCATGTGTTCGCGTCGGTGGCGCACATGACCGAGGTTTTGCGCGCGCCGTTTTTGCGCGAGATCGACCCGGCGGAGATCGGGCGGCAGGTGACCGAGCGGTGGATCGACGGGGCACGCCTGCTGGTCGCGTTCGATCGGAGCCGCGAGGTGCCGCCGGACCGCCTGATGAATATCCAGTACGACGATCTGACGCGCGATCCGGTTGCGGCGGTCGCGATGATTTATCGGCATTTCGGGCATGATTTGTCGCCTGAAGCGGCGGCGGGGATGCAGGCGCATCTGACGGCGGCACCGCGTGGCGGATATGGCCGGAACCGGTACCAACTTTCGGCGTTCGGGATCAATCCCGAGCGGCTGCGCCCGGATTTTATGCCGTATATGGATTATTTCGGGATCAAGTCCCGGCGGGATGAACGCGGCGCGGCGGCCTGACCATATTACATCCGCGTTATGTTCGAGCGTGTCGCAACTGGGGCGTGTATTATGCCGCTTTGTCATCCTGGTAGATTTGTAGCATAAAAGTGACGCATGTGGCTGTGGGAGCCGTGCGGGAGTATTTTTGTCGATGGCGGGGGTTGTCCAGTTTCCTTTTGGTGGTCGCGCCTTGCCTGAGGACGTGATCTGTTTCCTGATCGCCGATTTCGACGATCCCGCGTGGCTCGGCAAACCGAGTTCGGCGATCGGCGCGGATGCGGGCGCCGATCAGCCTTCAGTGGCCGGGATGGTCGCTGCCGAAGGGGGCCGGATTTTCAGAACGACCGCGACGCGGCTGTACTGCGTCTTCAGGACCGTTGGACCGGCGGTTGCGACCGGGTTTCGCATGATGCGCGCCGAGGTTGAGGGGACGTCCGGCATTCGGGAGCGGCGGGCGTTGCGTCTGGGACTTCACGCGGGGACCGCGGAAGTGACCCAGGGCGTGTTTGTCGGTGCCACCTTGAATCGCGCGGAGCGGCTGGCTTCGGCGGCCCGACCGGGACAGGTGCTGATATCGGCGGCGGCAGCGCGCATGGTGCCGCATCGCGCATTGTCGGCCGATATGGTTATCGAACCCATCGGGGAGTTCCGGCTCAAGGATCTGCTGCCGCCGGACCTCGTGTATCAGCTGCGCCACCCCGAACTGCCGGGGGCGTTCAGCGCGCCGCAATCGCTCGATGCGACGCCCAACAATCTGCCGTTGCTGAGCACATACTGCATCGGGCGCAACGAGGAGTTGGGGCAGCTCAGCGC
>JAQTXO010000041.1 GCA_028688765.1 Acidiphilium sp.
TTTCGCGGCGCGACATTCTCGCCGCCCTGCTCGATCGGCTGATCGTTGCCAATGACGGCGCGATGACGGACGAGGCGATCGCGACCATGATCCGCACCGCCATCGCGCGGTCGAACTGGGCCCCCAAGGGCACTGTGACGGTGAGGGTTGTGGCCGGGGTCGCATCGCTCGGCGGCACCGTGTTCAGCGAGGCCGAACGCAATGCTCTGCGGGTGCTGGCGGAGAACACCGCCGGGGTCAGAAGCGTCCATGACGATCTCGCGCTGATCGACCCGATCGCCGGCGTCGCCTATGGGTTCGGCTGACCGCACGACCACGTCGTAACAATCGAGCCAGCGGGTTGATCGCGTTCGGGCATAACCTCCCGAAACCGTCTATACCATCACGGGGATACCCTGCCCGCCATACAGGTAATCAAGGAGCGCCGCCATGCAGGATGAAGTCATGACCAAACCCGAAATCCAGGGATTTTTCGACGAACCGACCAACACGATCAGCTACGTGGTGCGCGACCCGGCCTCGACCACCTGCGCGGTGATCGATTCCGTGCTCGATTTCGATTCCGCCTCGGGCCGGACCTCGACTGATTTCGCCGACCGGATCATCGCTTTCGTCAAGGCGAACGGCCTGACCGTCGAATGGATCCTGGAAACCCATGTCCACGCCGATCATCTCTCCGCCGCCCCCTATATCCAGCAGGCGCTCGGCGGAAAAATCGGCATCGGGGCCAACATCACCATCGTCCAGGGCATATTCGGCAAAATCTTCAATGCCGGGACCGAATTCGAGCGGGATGGCAGCCAGTTCGACCGTCTTTTCAGCGACGGCGATCGCTTCACCATCGGCAGCCTTCAGGGCCAGGTCATGCACACGCCGGGCCACACCCCCGCCTGCATGACCTGGATGATCGGCGATGCCGCCTTCGTCGGCGATACCCTGTTCATGCCCGATTACGGCACCGCCCGCTGCGATTTTCCCGGCGGCGATGCCCGCACCCTCTATCGCTCGATCCAGAAAATCTTCGCCCTGCCGCCCGAAACCCGCCTGTTCATGTGCCACGACTACCGGCCCCCCGGCCGCGACGTCACCATGTGGGAATCCTCGGTCGCCGCTGAAAAATCCGGCAACGTCCACGTCCATGACGGCATCACCGAAGATGCTTTCGTCGCCATGCGCGAAGCCCGCGACGCGACACTCGGCATGCCGCGCCTGATCCTGCCCTCGATCCAGGTCAACATGCGCGCCGGCGACATGCCACCCGCCGAAGACAACGGCACGACCTACCTGAAAATACCGGTCAACATGTTGTAGGCGATCCGGATTTATCGGAAAGGCCATAACTGTCCATGGCGCGCGGCGCGCGGCACGGGCTCGCCGCCGCCATTCCGGTTGTCGGCCTCAACCGGACGATCCGGTTTGATCCATCGCCGCCCGGCTCCTATAGCGGCTCTGCAGGTCCCGCGTGGTGCGGGTCGGGCGGTAACAGGAACAAAACGTCGCGATGAGTGAATCCGAAGATTATGTCTATGACGAAGCCACCGGCGAATGGCGGGCGGCCTCCGCAACCCCCACACCCGCCGAACCAGCCGGCACCGTGCGCGACAGCGTCGGCAACGTTCTGGCCGATGGCGACAGCGTCATCCTGATCAAGGACCTCAAGGTCAAAGGTACCAGCCAGACCCTGCGGCGTGGCTCGGTCATCAGATCGATCCGCCTGACCGACGACCCCGAAGAGATCGACTGCCGGCACGAAACCATCAAAGGCCTCGTCCTGCGCACGGAGTTCGTGAAAAAACGCTGATCGCCCCACTGTCGCACCCCGCACCTCACCCCCCGGCAAACCCGCAATGGCCAAAGCCAAATCGCCCACCCCTGAACCCGACCGCCCGGCGGAAGACAGATTTTTCCGCTGGGACGGCACCACCCTCGTGGTCAACATTCTCGGCAAACCCGCCGCCCGCGAAGACGCCATCGGCAAGGTCCGTGGCCGCCAGCTCATGGTCAGCGTCACCGCCGCTCCCAAACTCGGGCGTGCCACAGACCATATGGTCCGCTTCCTCGCCCGCGAATTCGGCGTCCCGCCCGCCGCCATCACCGTCGTGTTCGGACGGATGAACGTCAACAAACAGCTCCGCATCGAAAACCCCACCCGACTGCCGGATGTATTCGGGACGTGAGGGACGGGAAGGGGTGCCGCAGGATCGGCGGCGGGATTGCGGCATGACCGCATTGCAGCGTTGCGGATTCAGCGCGCCTATGGAGAAAAAATGGTTTATGATGCTTCCTATGGTTTTATTCATGCTTGAAACATGATTTCTGCGGGTCAACTCAAAGCCGCTCGCGCGCTTCTGGGTATCGATCAGAAGGAACTCGCCGAGCTTTCCGGCCTGTCGCTGCCGACGATTCAGCGGATGGAAGGGAGTGAAGGCGTGATCCGCGGCAATGTGGACTCGCTGATGAAACTGCTCGATGCGCTCGACCGTGCCGGTGTCATCGTGATCCGGCCCGGTGACATCTCCGACGCGGCGGCCGGCCGCGGGGTTCGCCTGAAGAGCGATCCGAAATGACGCCGATCATCCTCGTCTGTGCCATGGCCTTCCTGTTGCTGGGCGCCCTCGTTGCGGTTCTGGGTCGCCGCCCATCGGGGCATGTCGTTGTTTACGGTGGCTCGCTCGCGGTTGCCGGCGTGGCGCTGCTGGCGTCGCTGACCCAGCTTTGCTTCGGCATTGCGCCGGTACCCCGGGTCCTTCTCCCGATCGGCCTGCCGGGGCTCGGCATGCATTTCACGATGGATGATCTCGCGTCACTGTTTCTGATCATCACCAATCTCGGGGCGGCTGCCGCCAGCCTGTTCGCGCTCGGCTATGGCCGGCACGAGCATGAGCCCTGGCGCATCCTGCCGTTCTATCCGGTGTTTCTTGCGGCGATGAATCTGGTCGTCATCGCGGCTGACGCCTACGGGTTTTTGCTGTGCTGGGAGCTGATGTCGATCGCGTCATGGGCGTTGGTCATGGCGCACCATACCGATGCGGCGATCAGACGGGCGGGGACGATCTATCTGTTGATGGCCAGCGCGGGCACGCTGGCGCTTCTCCTGTGCTTCGGCCTGCTCGCGGGTGCGCACGGGCATTACGCCTTCGCCGCGATGCGCAACGCCCATCGATCGTCCTGGATCGGGGCCCTCGTGATCATCCTCGCCCTGATCGGCGCCGGATCGAAGGCGGGGCTGGTGCCGATGCATGTGTGGCTGCCGCATGCCCATCCCGCCGCGCCCAGCCATGTGTCAGCGCTGATGAGCGGGGTGATGACCAAGGTGGCGATCTACGCGTTCATCCGCATCGTGTTCGATCTGGTCGGACCCGCCGCATGGTGGTGGGGGCTGGTCGTGCTGCTGGTCGGCGGGATGACGGCGGTGCTCGGCGTGCTGTATGCGTTGATGGAAGACGATATCAAGACGATCCTGGCCTATAGCACGATCGAGAATGTCGGGCTGATTTTCGTGGGGTTGGGGCTGGCGCTGGCGTTCAAGGCCGATGGCATGATGATCGCCGCGGCGCTGGCGCTGACGGCGGCGCTGTTCCACGCGCTGAACCACATGCTGTTCAAATCGACGCTGTTTTTCGGGGCCGGTGCCATTCAGCACGCCACCGGTACCCGCGATCTCGCGCAGCTGGGCGGCCTGATCCACCGGATGAAGATCAGCGCGGTGCCGATGCTGATTGCGGCGATGGCGATAGCGGCACTCCCGCCGCTCAACGGCTTCGCCTCGGAATGGCTGCTGTTGCAGGCGATCCTGCTGAGCCCGGCCTTGCCGCAGTTCGGCCTGAAGCTGGCGGTGCCGGCGATCGGGGCGCTGGTGGCACTTTCGGCCGCGTTCGCGTCGGCCTGTTTCGTGCGGTTCTATGGGATTGCCTATCTGGGCCGGGCGCGGAGCCCGCAGGCCGCCACCGCCCATGAGACCGACAGGTTTTCGCGCGGCGCCATGATCGGACTGGCAGGGCTGTGCCTTGCCGCCGGTGTGCTGCCTGGCCTGGTGATCGATGTTCTGGCCCCGGTGACCCACGCGCTGCTGGGGGCGCGCCTGCCTGCCCAGGCCGGCCTCGCGTGGCTGGCGGTCGTTCCGTTTGCGTCCAGCCAGAGCTCCTATGACCCGCTGCTGATCGCCGTTTTCATCGCGATCAGCGGCGGGCTGACCGCCCTGACCCTCTATCGCTTCGGGTCTCGCGTCACGCGCCGAGCCCCGGCCTGGGCGTGTGGCTATCAGGAGCGCGATCCCGCCGCCCTGCGGGGGACGGGTCAATACAGCCCCTCGGGCTTCGCGCAGCCGATCCGGCGCGTGTTCGCAACGCTGATATTTCGCGCCCATGACGATGTCGTCCTCCCACCGCCGGGCGACATCGGGCCGGCGCGCCTGACGCATCACTGGACCGATCCGGTCTGGGCTGCGCTCTATACGCCGCTCGTCAGCACGATTGGTCGGATCGCCGACCGGATGAACCGGCTGCAGTTCCTCAGCATCCGCAAGTATCTGGGGTTTGTGTTTGTGGCACTGGTGTTGCTGTTGATGTGGACCGCGTTATGGACCTGATCGTTCCGCTCCTGCTTCAGTTGTTTCAGATCGGATTGGTCATCCTGGTGGCGCCGCTGCTTGCCGGGTTCGTGCGTCTGCTGAAGGCGCGCCTGCAACGCCGGTCGGGACCACCGCTGCTGCAGATCTATCGCGATCTTGCCAAGCTGATCGGCAAGGATGCCATCGTTGCCGGCGATGCGTCATGGCTGGTCGTTCTGGCACCGTATGCGATTTTCGTCCTCACATGGATCGCCGCCGCGCTGGTTCCGAGTTTTGCCACGGGTCTTCCGTTTTCCGGCGCTGGCGATCTCATCGCGGTCGTGGCGCTGCTCGGCACCGCGCGGTTTTTCCAGATGCTGGCGGCACTCGATGTCGCCACGGCGTTCGGTGGTCTGGGAGCGAGCCGGGAAGCGATGTTCGCCTCGCTGGCCGAGCCGGCAATGCTGATGATCGTGTTCACGGTGGCGGTCGTTGCCGGGTCCAGCCAGTTATCGGCCATTGCCAATTTCATGCACTCGCAGGCCGCCGGGCTCCGGCTTTCGCTCGGTCTTGGCCTGGTGGCGCTGGTGATCGTCGCCCTCGCCGAAACCGGACGTTTTCCTGTGGACAATCCCGCGACCCATCTGGAGCTGACCATGGTGCATGAGGCGATGGTGCTCGACTATTCCGGCCGGCATCTCGCCCTGATCGAGCTTGCCCATGCGCTGAAACTGACCCTGTATATGTCGTTGATCGCCTGCATCTTCGTCCCGTTCGGCATGGCCGGACCCGGCGCCGCCTTGCCGGCCCTCGCGATCGCGTTGGTCAGCTACATCGGCAAGCTCGCCGCCGGTGCCGTGCTGCTCGCGGTTTTCGAGACCACGATCGCGAAGATGAGAATTTTCCGGGTCCCAAATTTCATTGGTGCCGCCCTGATGCTCGGTCTGCTCGGCACGCTGCTCCTGTTCGTTTCAGCGACGCTGTGATGACCGGTCTGGGCAGCCTGATCTCACCCGCCGCGACGCTGAGCATCGCGCATGTCCTCGCCGGGGCGCTGGTGCTGGCCAGTTTCATGATGCTCTATCAGGACCGGCTCTCCTCCGTGATCAACGTGCTGGCCCTGCACTCGACGGTGCTCGGGGTTGCGGTTGGCTGGCAGGCCTATATCCAGCATGCGCCGGAACTTTATATCACCGCGGGGCTCGCCCTCGGGTTCAAGGCGGTGGTCATTCCGATCGCGCTGCAGCGGATCGTGATCCGGCTGGGCATTCACCACGAGATCGAGGCGGTCGGCGGCATCAGCCTGACGATGCTCGCCGGGATCGGATTGGTTGCATTGTCGCTGGTGGTGATGCTGCGTACCGCGGCCCATGCCGATGCGCTCGCGCGCGAGGATGTCGCGCTGGCGCTCGCGGTCATTCTGCTGGGGATGCTGATGATGGTGACGCGGCGCAACGCGGTCAGCCAGATCGTCGGCTTCATGTCGCTTGAAAACGGCCTGATCCTCGCCGCTGCGGGCGCCCAGGGGATGCCGCTGGTGGTCGAGATCAGCGTGGCATTTTCGATCCTGATTGCCTTCATCGTGATCGGCGTGTTCCTGTTTCGCATCCGGGAGCGGTTCGACACGGTGGACAGCGCGGCACTCGATGCGTTCCGGGGAGAAGCCCAGTGACCGGCATCGCCTACGACGCCGTGATCGCCACCATTGCGATCCCCACGCTCGCCGCGCTGATCCTTGCCGTGGTGCCGTCCTGGCGCCTGGCGGCGGGGATCAATGTCGGTGCGACCTTCCTGACCCTCGCGGCCTCGACCGTCCTGCTCCGGTACCGGCCGGTCCCGACCGAGCTGTTTCTGATCGATGATCTGAACATCGTGTTTCTGTTGCTGAACGGCTTCGTGGGCTTCACCACGAGCGTGTTCAGTGCGAGCTATATCGCGCATGAACTGCAAACCGGGCATCTGACACCGCGGTACCTGCGGTTCTATCATGCGATGTACCAGGTGATGATGGTGGGGATGAACCTCGCCCTGATCACCAACAATCTCGGCCTGATGTGGTTCGGCGTCGAACTCGCGACACTCTCGACGGTGATGATGGTGGGGATCTATCGCACGCCGGCTTCGATCGAGGCGTCGTGGAAATATCTCATTCTCGGCAGCGTCGGCATCGCCCTCGCGCTGTTCGGCACCATCCTGATCTATCTGGCGGCCAAGCCGGTGCTCGGTGTCGGCATGGGGGCGATGCAATGGACCAATCTGCTGCACCGCGCGGCGGAACTCGACCCGGCGATGCTGAATGTGGGGTTCATTTTCCTGCTGATCGGCTACGGTACCAAGGCCGGGCTGGTGCCGATGCATGCCTGGCTGCCGGACGCCCATGCCGAAGGGCCGACGCCGATTTCAGCGGTGCTGTCGGGTCTGCTGCTCAATGTCGCCCTCTACGCGATCCTGCGGTTCAAGATGTTGCTGGCGATGAGCCATGCGACGGTCCAGCCGGGGATTCTGATGATCGGGGTCGGGCTGCTCTCGCTGTTTTTTGCCGCGATCATGCTGTATCGCCGCCGCGACATCAAACGCATGTTCGCCTATTCCTCGATCGAGCATATGGGCATTATCGCCTTCGCGTTCGGGATCGGCGGGCCGCTCGGCAATATTGCGGGTCTGCTCCAGATGATGATGCACTCGCTGACCAAATCGGCGATCTTTTTCTCGGTCGGGCATATCGCCCAGGCCAAGGGCACCCAGAAGATCGCGTCGATCACCGGCCTCACCAAGAGTCATCCGCTGCTCGGCTGGACCCTGGTGGCCGGGGTCGCCGCGATTGCCGGCCTGCCGCCTTTCGGCATTTTCACGTCCGAATTCCTGCTGATCACCTCCACCTTCGCCCGTGCCCCGCTCCTCGCCGTGCTGCTCGGTTTCGGGATTCTGCTGGCGTTCGGCGCGTTGCTGATGCGGATGACCTCGGTCTGCTTCGGCGAACCGAGCGAGGTCTCGTATCCGATCACCGCCTCCTCGATTTCGATTTTCCTTCATCTCGGTATCGTGCTGCTGGTCGGCCTCGCGATGCCGGCGTTTCTCTATGCCTGGTTCGCCCATGTCGCGACCTTGCTGGGATGAGGCACCGATGATGATCGATCAGGCAACCTGGCAGGCTGCGGCAGCCGATCTGGCAAGCGGCGCATCGGTGTTCGTCGCTCTCTGGGCGGAACCGGCGGGCGATGACTGCGTGGTGCATCTGGCGGGTCGCCCGCGCGGATCGGGCGACGTGGGGGTGCTCAGCCTCATGGCCCATGACCGGCATTTCCCCTCGATCGCGCTTCATCATCCGGGTGCGATCCTGATGGAACGCGCGCTGTGCGACCTGCACGGGCTGATCGCGGATAATACGCCCGACCCGCGCGCCTGGCTCGATCACACGGCCGCCTATGCGTTCAAACCGGCGATCGGCCCCGGTATCCATCAGATTCCGGTCGGCCCGGTCCACGCCGGGATCATCGAGCCCGGGCATTTCCGATTCTCGGTCAATGGCGAAACCATCGTCCGGCTCGAAGCCCGGCTGGGTTATGCCCACAAGGGCACGATCGGCTTGATGCGGGGTCAGACCATCGGGCATGCGGCGAAGCTGGCAGGGCGGATCTCCGGTGATTCCACGGTGGCCTATGCCTACGCCTTCGCCTGCGCGGTGGAGCGGGCGCTCGGCATCGTGGTGCCGCCACGCGCCGCCGCGCTACGCGGCATCATGGCCGAGCTTGAACGCCTCGCCAATCATTTCGGCGACATCGGCGCGATCTGCAACGATGGCGGTTTTCCGTTGATGAACGCTCTGACCGCCGCCCTGCGCGAACGGGTGCTGCGCCTGTCCGCCACATGTTTCGGCCATCGGCTGATGATGGACCGTATCATTCCCGGCGGGGTCGAGGCTGACCTCACGGAGGCCGCTGCGGCATTGATCCGCACCACGCTCGCCGATCTGCTCACGCAGTGGGGTCGCCTGTCCGAGCTTTACGAAAAGACGGCGTCGTTGCAGGACCGCATGGTGACCAGCGGTCGGCTCGATCCGGCAATCGCCCGCCGGCTCGGCTGCGGCGGCTATGTCGGTCGTGCGTCGGGCCAGGATTTCGATGCAAGGCGCGATGCCCCCTACCAGCCTTACGACACCTGCCGGTTCACCGTACCGGGCGTATCCGCCGGCGATGTCGATGCACGGATCCAGATCCGCATGACGGAGTTGGACCAGAGCATTTCGCTGATCCGCGACCTGCTGGCGACGCTGCCGACCGGCGCGTTGCGGGCCGCTCTGCCCGATACCCCCATCACCACCGGCCACGCGCTGGTCGAAGGGTTTCGCGGCGATATCTTTGCCCATGTCAGGCTGCGTGACGGCCTCGTCGAGGCTGCGATGCTGCGCGATCCGTCCTGGTTTTTCTGGCCGGCGCTGGAAACCGCGATCGAGGGCAATATCGTCGCCGACTTCCCGCTCTGCAACAAATCGTTCAACCCGAGTTATTCCGGCTGCGACCTGTAGGACCCCATGCGCAGAACCCTGATCGAGAGCCTGTTTCGTGGCAAGCTGACCGAACCGGCACCGCGGGTGGGCGAGGCCGAACCCATGGCGCTTCTGACCGAACTCGGAGAGATTGCGCGGGGCCGTCTCGGCCGTTCGCTGGCGATCCGCGAACTCGATGCCGGATCATGCAATGGCTGCGAGCTTGAAATCACCGCACTCGGCAACGCCTTCCACGACCTGGAACGGTTCGGGCTGAAATTCGTCGCCTCGCCCCGCCATGCGGACGTGCTGATGATCACCGGCCCGTTGACCCGTAACATGCTGGAGGCCATGCGATCGACCTATGAGGCGATGGCGGCACCAAAATTCGTGATCGCCGTCGGCGATTGCGCCTGCACCGGCGGCGTGTTCGCCGAAAGCCCCGCCTGCATCGGCGCGGCGGCACAAATCGTTGGTGTCGATCTGCGGATTCCCGGCTGCCCGCCCGATCCGGTCACTCTGCTGAAAGGGCTGATTGGTTTCGCCAACGCGCTCGCTTCAGCTCCGACGCATCGATCGACGCAATCCTGACAGGGTGGTGCGGGCGGTCGGAATCGAACCGACACTCCTCTCGGAACCGGATTTTGAGTCCGGCGCGTCTACCAGTTCCACCACGCCCGCAGCGGAGTTCGGGCCTTAGCATAACTCCGGTGGCGGCCCAAGAGGGGCTCACCGGGCGCTGACCCTGCGCGCTGGCGCCTCAGGTTTCCACACCGGTGCAGCGCCGGCCCTGGATCATCGAGAGGAACTCGCGCCGGGTGGAGGGGTCGTCGCGGAAGGCGCCGAGCATGCGGCTCGTGACCATCGAAACCCCGGTCTTGTGAACGCCCCGGGTCGACATGCATTCGTGCCCGGCCTCGATCACCACGGCGACGCCGCGCGGCTGGAGCACCTCGTTGATCGTGTTGGCGATCTGGGCGGTGAGTTTTTCCTGGATCTGCAGCCGCTTCGCATAGGCATCGACCACGCGGGCGAGCTTGCTGATGCCGACCACCCGCAAATTGGGCAGATAGGCGACGTGCGCCACCCCGATGATCGGGACCATGTGATGCTCGCAATGCGATTCCAGCCTGATATCGCGCAGGATCACCATTTCGTCATAGCCTTCGATTTCCTCGAAGGTGCGGGTCAGGATCGCTTCGGGGTCTTCGGCGTAACCCCGGAAGAAATCCTGATAGGCGCGTGCGACCCGCGCCGGGGTATCGAGCAGCCCTTCGCGCGCCGGATCGTCCCCCGCCCACTGGATCAGCGTGCGGATGGCGGCTTCCGCCTCCGCCTGGGTCGGACGAGCCTCATGTTGCGCGCTGTTCAACTCATCGCGCGGGCTGTGAATATCCACCGGCATTCTCCCTTGTTCAGCGCGCGATGCGGACGCATCGTTACGCTCCGATCGGCATATGGTCGGAGACCGCAACCCCGCAACCCGCCGGGGCTCTGCCGGTGCCGGATGATGAATTCAATGCAGCCGGCTGTCGGCATGCGGCGAATCGAGGCTGAAGGGCGGGGTCGGCACATCCTGAACCTCGCCGCTGTCCACCACGAGCATGTGATAGAAGCCGGACATGAAACCGCTCGGCGTTTCGAGCGGGGTGCCGGAGGTGTATTCGAACACGTCGCCCGGATCGAGCACCGGCTGTTCGCCGACCACGCCGGGGCCGTGGATCTGCTGGAGATGGCCGTTGCCGTCGGTGATCGTCCAGGTCCGGCGGAGAAGCTGCATCGTCCGGGTGCCGGTGTTCTCGATCCGCACATGATAGGCCCAGACGAAATGGCGATCATCGGGGCGTGACTGGTCGGCGAGGTAGATCACCCGGATGGTGATCCGGATTCCGGCGGTTTCACGCGTGTAAAGCTCGTTCGCCGGAAGGCGCGCCATGGGTCAGTCCTAACCTGTCGGCGCGCGAAGGCACCGCGCCGCTGTGCCGATGGTTTAACCCCCGTGTCATGGCGAGACAAGGCGGCTAGAAAAGGCAAGCAGACAGGGCAGGGCGGGCGTGACCGCATCGGCGATCCGGGTTAGGGAGTTTCATGCTCACCGGATCGAAAACGCTGCGGCGTGCCGCCTGTTCCCTCGTGCTGCTGCTGTCCTCCTGCGCGGGCGGCCTGGCCCAGACGGCCTCCACCCAGGCAGCGCCGAACCCGCCAGCGCCGAACTTGGCGGCGTCGATGCCGCTCTATGCCGCTTTCATGGCGGGCAATTACGCGGCGGGAACCGGCCACGACCATGAAGCCGCCCGGTTTTTCGACCGGGCCTACAGCCTCGACCCCACCAACCCGATGCTGCTGCATCAAGCCTTTGTCACCGCGCTGCTCGCCAACAGCCCGAATGCGCCCGCTCTGGCGCGGCGGATGGGCAACGATCCGCTGGCCCTGATGGTGCGCGGCAATGCGCTGCTCGCATCCGGCCACAATGCGAAGGCGGCGGCAGTGTTCAAAACCATGCCGCCCACCGGGGTGACCGGCTTGATCCGTCCCCTGCTGCTGGCCTGGACCGAGGCGGGCGAGGGTGAGTTCGATCGGGCGATCGTCCGGTTGAAGCAGAGCGATGCGACGGCGCCGTTCGGCCCGGTCTATGCGCTCAATGCCGCGATGATCGCGGAACTCGCGGGGCGTGAGGCCGAGGCGGCCCCGCTTTATCTGATCGCCGAACGCGCGTTTCCCGCGCCCAACCTGCGGCTGGCGCAGGCCCTCGCGAGTTTTCGCGCGCGGCAGGGCCAGCATCAGGCCGCCGATGCGATTCTGGTGCGGATGGTCGCAAGTCATCCCGATCTGCGCCTCGCGCTCGATGCGCTCGAAGCCGATGCCAGCCGACCGATGGTCGAGTCCGCGAAGCAGGGTGCCGCCGAGGCGTACCTGACCCTTGCCGGCTCGCTTGATCAGCCCCAGCAGATCCTGCTGCGCCAGTTGCTGCTCCGCTTCGCGCTCCGGCTGCGCCCCGATCT
>JAQTXO010000042.1 GCA_028688765.1 Acidiphilium sp.
GCGGTACGGCTGAAGGACGGCACCGCAATCCCCGCCGATCTGGTGGTGATGGCGGTGGGAATACGGCCGAATGCAGGGTTGGCACGTGCAGTCGGGCTCGAGTGTAATCGCGGCGTCCTGGTCGATGACTGGATGCGCACGTCCGATCCCGCGATTTTCGCGATCGGCGAATGCGTCGAGCATAACGGGCAGGTGTTCGGGCTGGTCGCGCCGATCTGGGAGATGGCCAAAGTCGCGGCACGGGCCATGACCAATGCGCCCGGTGCCGGCTTCGCCCCGGTTGCCAGCGTGACGCGGTTGAAAGTCTCCGGCGTGGATATGGTTTCGGCCGGCGCGTTCATGGGCGATGCCACCACCGACGACATCGTGCTGCGCGATGCGGCGCGGGGGATTTATAAGCGGCTGGTGCTGCGCGAGAACCGCATCGTCGGCATGGTATGCATCGGCGATGCGCGGGATGCGGCGTGGCACTTCCAGCTGATGAAAGACGAAGCTGACATCGAGGCGTTCCGCGACAGCCTGATTTTCGGTCCGGTCGGCGACGGCCCCGCCGACCCCGACGCCGCCGTGCTGGCCATGCCGGACAATGCCGAAATCTGCGGCTGCAACGGCGTGTGCAAGGGCAAGATCGTCGCCTCGATCGGCGAATTCGGACTCGCGACGATCGAGGATGTCCGGGCCAAAACCAAGGCGTCGTCATCCTGCGGCTCATGCACCGGCCTGGTCGAGGCGCTGCTGCGGACCACGCTGGGGGAGTCTTACGCGCCGGCGGCCGTCAAGCCGATGTGCAAATGCACGGATCTGCCGCATGACGAGGTCCGGCGGCGGATTGTCGGCGGCGCGTTGAAATCGATCCCGGCGGTGATGCAGGCATTGGAATGGCACACGCCGGATGGCTGCGCCTCGTGCCGGCCGGCACTGAATTATTATCTGATCTGCGCATGGCCCGGCGAATATGTCGATGATCAGCAGTCGCGCTTCGTCAATGAGCGGATGCACGCCAACATCCAGAAGGACGGTACCTACTCCGTGGTGCCGCGCATGTGGGGCGGCCTGACCAGTTCGCGCGAACTGCGCGCCATCGCCGACGTGGTCGACAAATACTCGATCCCGGAAGTGAAAATAACCGGCGGCCAGCGGATCGATATGCTCGGGGTCAAACGCGAAGACCTGACGGCGGTATGGCGCGACCTGAACGCGGCGGGGCTGGTCTCCGGCCATGCCTACGGCAAGGCGCTGCGCACGGTGAAAACCTGCGTCGGTTCGGAATGGTGCCGCTTCGGCACCCAGAACTCGACCGCGATGGGTGTGGCGCTGGAACGGATGTCTTGGGGTTCGTGGTCGCCGCACAAGTTCAAGATGGCGGTTTCAGGTTGCCCGCGTAACTGCGCGGAAGCCACGATCAAGGATTTCGGCGTGATCGCGACCGAGGCAGGGTGGGACCTGCTGGTCGGCGGCAATGGCGGCATCAAGCTGCGCGGCACGGATCTGCTGTGCAAAGTCACCACCGATGCCGAGGTGATCGAATATTGCGCGGCATTCATGCAGGTCTATCGCGAGGAGGCGCGGTATATGGAGCGCACCGCGCCGTGGATCGAGCGGGTCGGAATCGATTACGTGCGACAGCGTGTGGTCGAGGACCATGACGGGCGACGCGCTCTCGCGGCCCGGTTCCATCATGCCCAGACCTTCGCGCAGTTCGATCCCTGGGCGCAGCAATCGACCGGCCCGGAACCGGCACAATACAGCCACGTCGCGGAGCTGGTCTGATGGACGGGATGATGGCGGAGGCCGCCTATGTCGATATCGCGGCGCTCGATGATATCCCCCTGCGCGGGGCGCGCACGGTCGCAACCGGCCACGGTGATATCGCGGTGTTTCGCACCGGCGACGATACCGTGTTCGCGCTGCGCGATTCCTGCCCGCATCGGGGGGGGCCGATCAGCCAGGGCATCGTGCACGGGCGCGGGGTGACCTGCCCGCTGCATGGCTGGGTATTTTCGCTCGAAACCGGCGCGGCGGTGGGGGAGGATGTGCCGTGCATCGCACGGTTTCGGGTGCGGATCGAAGGAGACCGGGTCCAACTCGATATCACCGGGCCGATCGCGGCCTCATGAACACCACCTGCCCTTATTGCGGGGTCGGCTGCGGCCTGATCGCGGGGCCGGATGGATTGGTCGGGGATGAAGCGCATCCGGCCAATCGGGGGCGGCTCTGCGTCAAGGGCGCCACTCTGGGGCTGACGCTGGACGATCGGGACCGATTGACCCAGCCCAGCATCGGCGGGCGGGATACCACCTGGGCCGAGGCGCTCGATCTGGCGGCGGTCCGTTTTGCCGAAGCGATCTCCCAACATGGCCCGGATTCGGTCGCGTTCTATGTCTCGGGCCAGTTTCTGACCGAGGATTATTACGTCGCCAACAAGCTGATGAAGGGGTTCATCGGCAGCGGCAACATCGATACCAATTCGCGCCTCTGCATGGCTTCGCCGGTGGCTGCGCATATCAGGGCATTTGGCGAGGATCTGGTACCCGGCATATACGACGATTTCGATCAGGCCGATCTGATCCTGTTCACCGGCTCGAACGCGGCGTGGTGCCATCCCGTGCTGTTCCAGCGGGCGTTGCGTGCGCGCGAGGCACGCGGGACCCGGATCGTCGTGATCGATCCCCGCCGCAGCGCAACCGCCGAACTGGCGGATCTCCATATTCCGATCGCGCCGGGTGGCGACCTCGCATTGTTCGCTGCCCTGCTCGCGGTATGCGCCGAACGCGGCATGCTCGATCACCGCTTCATCCGCGAACACACCAGCGGGTTCGACGCGGCCCTGAGTGCCGCCCGCACTGCCGGCCACGGCATCGATGACGCCCTGTTCGCAACGCTTGCCGAATGGGTCGTCGCCACACCCCGGATGATCACGGCGTTCTCCCAGGGCGTCAATCAATCCGCGATCGCAACCGACACGATCAGTGCGATCATCAACCTGCACCTCGCGACCGGGCGGATCGGCAAGCCGGGGGCCTGCCCGTTTTCGCTCACCGGCCAGCCGAACGCGATGGGCGGACGCGAAGTGGGCGGCTTGGCAAATCAACTTGCGGGTCATCTGGGGTTCGATAACCCGTCCCATCACGATCGGCTCGCGCGATTCTGGAATGCGCCGCACCTCGCAAGGCACCCCGGGCTCAAAGCGGTCGATCTGTTCGATGCCGTGCACGACGGTCGGATCAAAGCGTTGTGGATCGCCGGGACCAATCCCGCCGAATCGCTACCCCGCAGCAACCATGTGCGGGAGGCGCTGGCACGGTGCCCGACCGTGGTGGCTGCCGATTGCTGGGCGACCGCGACCACGACGCGCGCGCATATCGTGCTCCCGGCGGCGGGATGGTCCGAGAAGGACGGCACCGTGACCAACTCCGAACGGTTGATATCACGCCAGCGCGCCTTTCGGTCGGCACCCGGCGAGGCGAAGCCCGATTGGTGGATGTTTGCCGAACTCGGCCGCCGGCTGGGCCACGGGCCAGCGTTCGATTTCCCGAATCCAGCGAGCATTTTCCGCGAACATGCGGCGCTGTCGGCATTCGAGAATGCGGGCGAACGGGTGTTCAATCTGGCAGCCCTCACGGACATTCCGGATGAGGATTACGACGCGTTACGCCCCCTGCACTGGCCGATCGGCCCGGCAGACCATCGGCTATTCGCGGATGGGCGGTTCAGCACCGAGGATCAGCGAGCGCGGTTCGTGCCGACCATTGCACCGGCGTCCGAAGCGACGCCGATGATGACACTCAATACCGGGCGGCTGCGCGATCAATGGCATACCATGACGCGGACCGGTCGCGTGCCGGAATTGATGGCGCATCGGTCGCACGCGGCACTCGAGATCGCACCGGAAGATGCCGCTGCATCCGGCATCGCCGGCGGTGATCTGGTGGCGGTGACCAGCAATCATGGCACGATCACCCTGACGGCGGTGGTGGACCCGGGGCAACGTCGCGGCTCGGCATTCGCCGCCATGCACTGGACCGAGGGGCAGGGCAGCGCGGGCACGGTCAACCAACTGATCGGCGGCACCTGCGACCCGGTTTCGGGCGAGCCGGCCTACAAACACGGCCAGGCCAGCCTGCGCCGGATCGCTGCGCAATGGCATGGCATCGCGCTTGGCCGGGCGGCGCTCACCGGGCGAGTGAATACCCTGCATGCAGGTTTCTGGGCGCGCACACCGCGGGCCGACGGGTTGATGCACCTGCGGTTCACCGGCACGGCACCACTGGCGCTGGGTGCGACCGGCCGCGCAGTCGCAACCGCACTCCTCGATCTTCCGGAGGGGCTGGAGAGTCTGGATTATGCCGATCTCCGGCGCGGTGTATTCCGGCTCGCAGTCCTGAAGCGCGGCACGGTGCAGTTGCTGCTGCACGTCGCGCGCGATACCGCCGCGCTGCCGACCGTCGAGGCGCTGGAGGCCTTATTCGGGCAGTCCTGGCCGGAACCCGACGCCGGACGGTTACTGATCGGGCTCGGTGCGCCACGACTTTCACCGGCGGGGCGCATCGTCTGCGTGTGTCATCAGGTGACCGAGCCCGCGATCCGCGCCGCAATAGCCACCGGGCGGCTCGGCACGGTCGAGGCGATCGGGCTGGCGACTCTGGCCGGGACTGGCTGCGGGTCCTGCGTCTCGGAATTGAAGGGATTGCTGCGCCACCAACTCGTCGCAGCTGAATAGATGAGCGGTCGAAAGCCGTCTGTGAGCAAATGCACGGGCGTTGTCAGCGGCATGAGCCCGGGATCAGAGAGTTTTTTGCTTCGTTGTAAAAGAGCAGCGCCCGCCTTGCCTCATTCGATATGAGTTCACGAACGGTCGGGTTCAGCCGACACCTTGATGCGCCTCGTCCCATGAAATCAGGTGCTTGCGGTCGCGGCGGATCATCTGGCCGGGAACCGCAAGCTCGATCCGCCTCAGTGCATCGCGTACCGCCGCCGCATCGATCAGTTTCGGCGGCGTTTGATGGGCCAGCACATAGGCGTACCGGTTCGCCCCCGGCGGGAACGGATCATCCGGCCCGAGCGAAGTCCGTCCGGGCGGAACCGGCGGTTTCAGCGGAATCTGGAATCGCTTGCTCACTGCGGCCAGCGCGGTGCCTTTCAACGGCGGAATCCCGAACAGCGGGCCCATCTGGCGGATAATACTGCCCACGACCGGCGCTGCGACATAACCGCCCGTGGTGAAACCATAGCAGAAATGCTGCATCTTTTTGGTCGGCTTCGGATGGATCACCATGGCGTAGACGACGTAGCGCGGATGATCCGCCGGGAAGATCGCGATGAACCCGGCGTCGTTCAGCCGGTTGTAATATCCCCCGCTCGGCCGCACCACCTGCGCCGTGCCGGTCTTGCCGCCAACAAGGTAGCCATGAACCCGCGCATAGATCCCGGTGCCCGACAGCACCACGTCGCGCATCAGATTGCGCATCACGACCGATACGTGCCGCCGCATCACCCGCACACCGCGGCGGGGCGGCGCGCCGGGCTGTCGGGCGAGCAAAGTCGGGCGGTAGAGGATGCCGCCGTTGACGATGGCATCCTCGGCGTTGACCAGTGTCATCGGCGCCATGGCGATCCCGTTGCCGAACGAGACCGTCATGGTGGTCAGCATCCGCCAGTCGGCCTTGGGATGCCAGATCGGCGGCTGTACCCCCGGAAGCTGGATCGGCGGCGGCTTGAAAAAGCCGAGCTTGCGCAGCCACGCCCGCTGAAGCTTCGGCCCCATGATCGTCGCGATCCGCGACGTGCCGATCACCGAGGAATAGGCGAGGATCGCCGGCATCGCGAGCCAGTAGGTCACCGGGTCGTAGTCGCGGATCACGAAGCCGTCGAGCGAGAGCGGGTGGCTGGTATTGAACCGGTCCCAGTAATGCATCATCCCCGACTGCATCGCCCCGGCGAGCGTGACCACCTTCATCATCGAGCCCGGCCCGTAATCTCCGGAAACGCAGCGGTTGAACAGCAGGGACGGATTGACCGTGTGCAGATCGTTGGCGTTGTAGTCGGGCAGGCTCACCATTGCGAGGACCCGCCCGGTCATCGATTCGACGATGCTGCACGCTCCCTGCGCCTTATAGTCAGACACCGCCGTCGCCAGCGCTTTGTGAACGATGTTTTCGAGTGCGACCGAGATCGACAGCCGCAACGGCCGTCCCGGGTCTGCGGTGAGACGCTTGTTGAAGTAGCGTTCAACGCCGCTGATCCCCTGCTGCCCCGGCGTCACCCCGCCCAGGATATGCGCCGCGATATCGCCGTTGGGATAATGCCGCGCCCACGTACGCTGGAAATAGATGCCGGGAATACCGAGCCGGTTGACTGCGAGTTCCTGCGCCGAGGTCAGGAAACGATCGAGATACACGAAACCGTAATGCCGATTGCTGAGCCGCGCGCGCAGAGTCTCCCGGTTCAGGAACGGCAGGACGGAACGCAGCAGGCGGGTATCGCGCGCGGGATGCCTGATCTGCTTCGGATTGGCGAACAAGGCGGCACTCGGCAGCGATACCGCGAGGATCTTGCCCGACCGGTCGAGGATCGGCGCGCGGTCCGGTGGCGGGATCGTGGCGGTCAGATCAGGGCGCGTCGCGGCGATGACCACTGGATTGGGCAGGACCGGCGCGATCACGGTCGCAAGAACGAGCTTCCCTGCGAGCACGGCGTATATGGCCACGAAGCAAACCATGCCGAACACCAGCCGCCAGCGGAACCGCCCGTGCCAGCGACCGCCCGGCTGAAGATCCGCTGGGTTCAAAGGTTGGCAACGGCGGTCTTGCGGGCGAGGAACCAGGCGTCGAGCGCGGTTTTCATCGACCGCGCGAGCCGCATCCGGAAGGCATTGGTGCGCAAGGCGGCCTCATCCTCCGGGTTCGACAGGAACGCGGTTTCGATCAGCACACTTGGAATCGCCGCCGATTGCAGAACCACGAAGGTGGCATGCCGTGCCGGATTCTGCAGCATGTCGACGCTACGGGCCAGGGAACCCACCATCTTGCTCTGCAACAGATGCGATTGCGCCTTGGTGCTCTGATCCATCAGGCTGAACAAAATGCGCGAGACCTGCGGCGAAACCCCGTGGAAGGTGGGGTTCGAAATCCGTTCGACGCTGTTCTCCGTTCTCGCGATTTCCGCCGCAAGCGGGTCGGATGGGGTGTTGGAAAAAGTGAACACGCTGGCCCCGCGCACCACGGTGTTCGGAGCAACCGAGTTGGCATGGACCGACATCAGCACGGCCGCCTTGTGCGTCTCCGCAATCCCGACCCGCTCGGTCAGCGGCAGGAACACGTCGCTGGTGCGGGTCATCAGCACGTCATATCCGCCGCGCGCGAGCGCATTGCGGAAATCCCACGCCGTCGCCAGCGCGATGTCCTTCTCATACAGATTGCCGGCACCGATGCAGCCGGGATCGCGGCCACCATGCCCGGGGTCGATCACCACCAACCGGCTCGACGGTGGCATGGCGCGCACGGCGGGCAACCGGCCCGGACCGCGCTGCGCCGCCTGAGCCAATCCCATCTGCATCCATAACGGTACCGAAAGTGTCGCCCTGATTCCCGCATCCAGAACGAATCGCCGTGAAAATATCATGATCAGCCCACCCTGTTCCCGATGAGGCAAGATAATGCCTCGACACGTATGTCTTATACTCCACCATTCTATCAGCAAGTCACGTTAAACCGCAGGTATTAAACAGAAATTTGATAGTACTTCATATATCCGACATTGCACGCGAATGTGATCTCCAGTCGTTTTTCAGTATTCATACGGCAAACGACAGCGCCAATTGGACCACGCGATATCGTGAACGCCCGATTTTCGTGATCGTGCGGAATGCCGTTGACGATCCGGATCGCTTCGACGTTACATGCCTCGCACCTATTCCGGTGAGGAGGAAATCGTCATGAAACCCGTGATGTCTCGTCTGATGAAACTGGCTCTCGGCGCGATCTCGGTTGCCGCGCTCGGAACCATCGCGTTACCACCCGCACACGCGGCGGGAGTGCCACCGGCACATTCGCTGGCGCAGGCGGCCCTGCAAGGGCAGCATATCTTCAACCATGACAAATTCGGTGGCGTCCGGACATGTTCGGCCTGTCATGTCAACGGCGGCACCACCATGGGGCACCTGCCGAACGGTGCCAAAATCCCGAGCCTCATGGGCGTCGCGGCAGAGTTTCCGCGTTATAATCCAGCAGCCCATCGTGTCGTGACATTCGGACAGCAGCTCGATCACTGCATCACCGGCGGACTGCAGGGCAAGCCCCCTGCGGCAAACAGTGCGCAGATGACGGATCTGGTGACCTACCTCACGAAATTATCGAAGGGCTCAATCATGGGGAAGCAATTCAAATAAGCCTCCAACACCCGCGCAGGCCCTACCCCAGCAATCGCCCGATCACCCGGGCGGTATAATCGACCACCGGAATGATCTTGCCGTAATTGATCCGGGTCGGCCCGATCACCCCGATCGCGCCGACGATCCGGTCATTCCGGTTACGCGCCGGTGCCACCACCATCGACATCCCCGACGCCCCGAACAGCCCGCTCTCGGCACCGATGAAAATCCGCACCCCATCCGATCGTTCAGCCAGTTCCAGCAGCTTCAGCATGGTCTCCTGCGCCTCCAGCCGCTCGAACAGCTGCTGCAGCGAGGCCAGTTTCTCAACCTGATCGATATCCGCAAGCAATCGCCCCTGCCCGCGCACGATCAGCGAACCGCCCCGCCCTTCACCCGACCATGTCGCCAACCCGGCTTCGACAATCCCCGCTGCGATCGAATCCAGCGCGGATCGATCGGCCTTCATGTCGGCTGCCACCCGCTGCCGCAGATCCGCGAGCGACAGGCCGGAGAGCTGCGCATTCAGATAATTGCTCGCCTCCTGCAAAGCCGATGGCGGCAGGCCCACCGGTGTTTCGATCACCCGGTTCTCCACCTGCCCATCCGCCGAAACCAGCACCACCAGCGCCCGGCCCGAACTCAACGGCACGAATTCGATATGCTTGACCGCCCCTTCCGATTTTGGTGCCAGCACGATCCCTGCCGCCGATGAAAGCCCCGACAGCAACGTCGATGCCTCGGTCAGCGTGTCCTGCACCGAGCGCCCCGATTGCGCGAGGGCCGCTTCGATCCGCTCGCGCTCCTCATCCGATAATTCGCCGAAATGCAGCAACCCGTCGACGAACAGCCGCAGCCCGCGATCGGTCGGCAGCCGCCCCGCCGAAATATGCGGCGCGAACAGCAACCCGGCATCCGTCAGGTCCGCCATCACGTTGCGGATCGTCGCGGGCGACAGCCCCATCGGCAACAACCGTGACAGGGTCCGGCTGCCCACGGGCTCACCGGTCTCGACATATTGCTCGACGATTTCCCGCAGCACCGCCGCCGAGCGCGCGTCGAGCCCCGGCGGCATCTTGGTGGGCGCACCCGACTGGAAACTGCGTGTATTGCGCGGCGGTGACTGGTCCATTGCCTCAGAAGAGGCTATCGCGGGGCGGAAATCAAGCGGATCGTCGCATGCAAAGATCGTTCGCTCCCTGCTGCGTGCGGATGAAACGACCGTGCGGTTAACTCATACAGGTGTTCTTCGGACACGACGTCTTCTTCCTCACCTTCCCTTCGGAGCCTCAATGACCCGTCCCAGCAACCGCATCGCCAGCGCGCTCCGCCCCGTTGAAATCGTCACCGGGTTTTCCCACCACGCCGAAGGCTCCGCCCTCATCCGCATGGGCGGCACCGAAGTGCTGTGCGCCGCCAGCGTCGAGTCCCGCGTCCCCGGGTTCCTGCGCAACACCGGCCTTGGCTGGGTCACCGCCGAATACGGCATGCTGCCCCGCGCCACCCATACCCGCGGCGACCGTGAAGCCGCGCGCGGCAAGCAATCCGGCCGCACCCAGGAAATCCAGCGCCTGATCGGCCGCAGCCTGCGCGCCGTGGTCGATCGTAAACTGCTCGGCGAAATGAGCATCACCCTCGATTGCGACGTGCTGAACGCCGATGGTGGAACCCGCTGTGCCGCCATCACCGGCGCCTATGTCGCGCTCGCCTTGGCGATCCGCAAGCTCCAGGCCAACAACATCCTCAAGGCTGATCCGCTCATCGGCCAGGTCGCCGCGATCTCCTGCGGCATCTATGAAGGCATCCCGGTCCTCGACCTCGACTACGCCGAAGACTCCAATGCCGAAGCCGATGCCAATTTCGTTCTCACCGCCGCCGGCGGCATCATCGAAATCCAGGCCACCGCCGAAAAAGCGACGTTCGATGAGGCGGCCTTCACCACGCTGCTCGGCCTTGCCCGCACCGGCACATCGGCCCTGTTCGCCGCCCAGACCGCCGCGCTCGATGCTGCCTGAACCCTGGCGTCTCCGCACCGGCCAGCCGCTGGTCATCGCCACCCATAATAGTGGCAAACTCGCCGAATTCGCGGCGCTGATGGTGCCTTACGGGCTCGATTGCACCTCCGCCGCCGCGCTCGGCCTGCCCGAACCGGTGGAGGACGCCCCCGATTTCGCCGGCAACGCGAAAATCAAGGCGCTCGCCGCCGCCAAATACAGCGGCCTTCCCGCACTCGCCGATGATTCCGGTCTGCTGGTCGCGGCCCTGCACGGGGCACCCGGTGTCCGCTCCTCACGCTACGCGAACGAGGCCGGCGGCTATCCGCAAGCCATGGCGGCGATCATCGCCGCCAGCCGCACCAACGACCACGCCGCCTTCGGCTGTGCCCTCTGCCTCGCGATGCCCTCGGGCGAAACCGCGACCTATCTCGGCTTCTGCCATGGCCGGATCGCACCCGAGCCACGCGGCGCAGGCGGTTTCGGCTATGACGCCATTTTCATCCCGATCGGCTCGAACCGGCGTTTCGCCGAGATGAGCGAGGCGGAAAAATCCGCGATCAGCCATCGCGGCCGCGCCGTGCGGCAATTCATCGCGGCGCATTGCTGCTGACCGCCGATCGACCGATCGCCCCGTAAAAGTGACGGGTGATCACGATATGTCAGCGCCAAATCCCGGCGTATCGCGAAGCGGCGGCATGGATCGCAACGCTGCGATATCGGGGATCGGACGGGCAAGCGCGGGATCGGCTTGAGCAATCGTCTCGATCGCCGCAGCAACCGCGATGGTCATGGCGTCGGTATGGCGGGCCGTGATGATCTGGACCCCGAAAGGCATTCCGCTGTCATCCCGCCCCAGCGGCAGCGACAACGAGGGATGGCCGGCGAGCGTGACCGCATAGGCCAGCGCGAGCCAATGATAATACGATCGGGTCGCCACCCCGTCGATCTCGGCGGGGAATAATTCGGTCCACGGTCGCGGCGCAATCGTCACGCTGGGCGCGATCAGCACGTCGTAACGCTGAAAGAAGGCCTGCCACGCCTGATATATTCGGGTCTGGATCGTCATCGCGCGCGCGACATCGGCGGCGCTGTAGCCGAGCCCCTCCTCGACATTGGCACGGATATTGGCCCCCAGCCGGTTCGGGTCGCTCCGGAACGTCGCTCCGAAACCCGCGAGAAAATTCACCGCGCGCAGCACGGCAAACGCATCGTCCGCGCCGGCACAGTCCGGTGTCGCCGGCTCCGCGTGAGCGAATGCGGGCGCGAGTTGCGCCATTCGCGCCGCGAACAGGTCACGCACCCCCCGCGAGGTCGGCGCAAACCCGAAATCGGCGGTGAAGGCCACGCGCAACGTTCCGGTATCGACCGTGCCGACCCGCAGCGGATCGAGCGGCGCGGCCAGCATGTCACGCGGGTCATAACGCCCGATCGCGCCGAGCATCAGGGCCAGATCCGGCACGGTGCGCGCCATCGGGCCGAGAACTGAAAGACCGGATGCGCCGAGTTGCCGTTTCTCGGAGGGCACCAGCCCCGCCGAAGGCCGCATCCCCACGATCCCGCAGAATGCCGCCGGATTGCGCAGGCTGCCGCCCATATCGGAGCCGGTTGCCAGCGGTACCATGCCGGTGGCGAGCGCCACCGCCGATCCGCCTGAGGAACCGGCCGCCG
>JAQTXO010000502.1 GCA_028688765.1 Acidiphilium sp.
GTGACGCTGCAGGTGTTCCAGCAGCCGGATGGCAATGCGGTCGCGGTGGATGCCGCGGTGCGCAAGGCGCTGGCCGCCTATCGGGCCGAGCTGCCACGAGGCGTGACGCTGGTGAAATGGTACGATCAGAGCGGGCTGGTGACGGCGGCTGCCGGGTCGGTGCGCGATGCGATCCTGATCGGCATCGTTCTGGCGGGGCTCGTGCTGATCGGGTTTCTGCGAAGCTGGCGGGTGACGCTGGTGGCGCTGCTCGTGGTGCCGGCGTCGATGGCGTCTGCGATCCTGCTGCTCTCGCTGCTGGGGTTGAGCTTCAACATCATGACGCTCGGCGGTCTGGCCGCTTCGGTCGGGCTGGTGATCGACGATGCGATCGTGATGATCGAGCATATCGCGCGGCGGGCCGGACACGCCGCGGGTGCTGCGGCGAAGGGGGCGGTGCTGGCGGCGGCCTCGGAGTTTTTGCCGCCGCTCACCGGCTCGTCGATGGCGACGCTGATCGTGTTCATGCCGCTTGCGTTTCTGTCGGGTGTGACCGGGGCCTTTTTCAAGGCGCTGTCGATCACGCTGGCTGCCACGCTGGTGGCCTCGTGGCTGCTCTCGGCCTTTGCGGTGCCGGTGCTGGCGCGGGCGCTGATCGATTTCGACCAATGGCAGGACCCGGCGGAACGGCGCAGCCGGGCCGGGCGCGAGGGGTGGATGGAGCGCTGGCACGCACTCGTGCTCGGGCGGCTGATGGGCCGGCCCGTGCTGCTGGCGCTCGGGATCGTGCCGCTGATCGTGGCCGGGTTTCTGGCCTATCGTGCGGTGCCGACCGGATTTCTGCCGCATCTCGACGAGGGCGGCTTCGTGGTGAATTACCAGACGCGGCCGGGCACGTCGCTCGGTGAGTCGGTGCGCGAGGTGAGGCAGATCGAGGCGATTCTGCGCGCCGATCCCGCTGTGGCGACATTTTCCCGCCGGACCGGTGCGGGACTCGGCGGCGATCTCAACGAACCCTATCAGGGCGATATTTTCGTGGATCTCAAGCCACGGGCGGATCGGGCCGCGATATGGGCGGTGATGGACCGGCTGCGGACCCGGATCGAGAGCCGGGTTCCGGGGGTGGATTTCGATATGTCGCAGATGCTGAGCGATTTGCTCGGCGACCTGACCGGGGTGCCGCAGCCGATCGAGATCAAGCTGGATGGCGATCCGGCCGAGCTGGATGCCACCGCGCGCAAGGTCGGTGCGGCGATCGCGAAAATCCCGGGCGTCGTTTCGATGTTCGACGGGGTGACCTTGGCGGGGGATGCGGTGAATATCCATGTCGATCCCGCGCGGGCGGCGATGCTCGGGCTCGATGCCGAACAGATCCGCCAGGGGCTGCAGACCGCGATCGAGGGCAGTGTGGTGACCGCTCTGCCCGGTGATTACCGGTTTACCGGGGTGCGCGTGATGCTTCCCGCCGCCGATCATGCGGATATCGCGGCGTTGCGGCGCATCCCGATCGCGACCGCGAGCGGTGCGCTCGTCCCGGTGGGTGATTTTGCGCGGTTCAGCGTTGCGTCCGGCCAGCCGGAGATCGACCGGGAAAATCTCCAGCAGATCGCAGCGGTCACGGCGCGGATCAGTGGCCGGGGGATCGGGGGCGTGATCGGCGATGTCCGCCGGACGCTGGCGCAGCCGGGATTGATTCCGGCGGGGATGCATTACACGCTGGGCGGGCTTTACAAGCAGCAGCAGATTGCGTTCCGGGGACTGGCGAAGGTGTTCGTCGCCGCCATGGCCGCCGAGTTCATTCTGCTGCTGTTTCTCTACCGGAGCTTCGTCATTGCAGGCGCGATCCTGTTCACCGCGCTGCTGGCGAGCCTTGCCGTGTTCATCGGGCTGTTCGTGTCGGGCGTGCAGCTCAATATCACCGCGTTGATGGGTATGACCATGATCGTGGGGCTCGCGACCGAGATGGCGATTTTTTATGTCTCGGAATACCAGGCGCTCGCCGAACATAACGACCGGCGGGAGTCGCTGGTGATGGCCAGCCGCAACCGGCTGCGTCCGATCGCGATGACCACTCTGGCGGCGATCCTGACCCTGCTGCCGCTGGCGTTCGCGCTCGGCGAGGGGTCGGGCATGCAGCAACCGCTGGCGATTGCGATCATTTCCGGGTTCCTCGTGCAGTTTCCGCTGGTGCTGCTGGCGCTGCCGGTGTTGCTGAAACTGGCGCTGCCGCGTGCGGAATAGGGCGGCGCCGGTCAGCGCATCGCGAGGTCTTCCTGACGCGGGGCGATGAGGAAACAGGATTGGTGCTGGCGGGCGAGGAGCGAGCAGGTGGCGTGGGCCGCCGCTTCGTTCAGGCCGGCGAGCTGGGCGCGCCAGAGGCGGCGGTGGCGAATGAGCACGCTGCTGACGCGGGCGGTGCCGACGCGGCGTTCGCTGCGGATTTTCAGGGCCTGGCGCTGGGCGAGCGCGTAGGTGTCATAGGCGCCGATCTGGGCGGTCCAGCCCGGGACCATCTCCTGGGTGACGTGGCCGGTTCGCATCACGATGTGGCGGATGGTGAGTTTGTGGCGGCTCGCGGTGACCAGAACGCGGCGTGCGGCGACCGGCGTGTTGCGGGCGGCGGCGGGGCGGATGGTTGCGGCATCGGCGGTCGGCACGATGCTGGGCAGGGCCTTGCGCAGGGCGATCATCGGGTTGCTGCCGGCACCTTCGGCGGCGAAGCCTTGATTGAGCAGGGTGGTCATGGTGGCGTAGGCGGTGCTCCAGTTGCGGGCGTGGAGCTCGACGCCGACCAGCATGTGCCCGTCGCGCACGGCGGCGGTGACGAGGTTGAAGCGGGCGAGATTGGTGAAGCCGGTCTTCATGCCGATGCAGCCGGCGTAGAGTTTCAGCATTCCGTCGATATTGGGGATCGGGCGGCCTTCGAACATGAAGCTCGAGACCGAGAACAGATAGCGGTATTGGGGATAGGTGAGCAGGATGG
>JAQTXO010000503.1 GCA_028688765.1 Acidiphilium sp.
AGGGCGTGCGCGCGGTGCGGTTTGCCCGGACGTCGCTCGATCCGGCGGGGCGGCTGGTGATCGGGGGCGAGGAGTTTTCGATCGAGGCGGATATGGTGCTCAAGGCGGTGGGGCAGACAGTGCAGGCGGATGAGCCTGACCTGCTGCCCGCCATAGCCGGCGGGCGGATCGTGGTGGACGAGATCAGCCGGGAGACCTCGATGCCAGGGGTGTTCGCGGCGGGGGATTGCATCGCCGGGGTCGATCTGACGGTGCAGGCGGTCGAGGACGGGAAGCGCGCGGCGGCGGGGATCGAGGCATGGTTCGGCGGAGCGGGGTCGGGACATGGCTGATCTGAGGGTCGATTTCGCGGGAATCCGGGCACCGAACCCGTTCTGGCTGGCATCCGCGCCGCCGACCGACAAGGCATATAATGTCGAGCGGGCGTTTCGCGCCGGGTGGGGCGGGGTGGTGTGGAAAACCCTCGGCGACGATCCGCCGGTGGTGAATGCGAGCAGCCGTTATGGCGCGGTCGCGTTCAACGGCGAGAGACTGATGGGTTTGAACAATATCGAGCTGATCAGCGACCGTCCGCTGGAGGTCAATCTGCGCGAGATCACGCAGGTCAAGCGCGACTGGCCGGATCGGGCGATGGTGGTGAGCCTGATGGTGCCGTGCAACGAGGCGGCGTGGCAGGGGATTCTCGCGCGGGTCGAGGAGACCGGGGCGGATGGGGTGGAGCTGAATTTCGGCTGTCCCCACGGCATGTCGGAACGCGGGATGGGGGCGGCGGTCGGGCAGGTGCCGGACTATGTCGAGATGGTCACCCGCTGGTGCAAGCAGCATTCGCGGTTGCCGGTGATCGTGAAGCTGACGCCGAATGTGACCGATGTTCTGGCTCCGGCGGCGGCGGCGCGGCGCGGGGGGGCGGATGCGGTGTCGTTGATCAATACCGTGCTGTCGATCGCCGGGGTCGATCTCGATGCGATGGCACCGATGCCGACGGTGGAGGGGATCGGCACCCATGGCGGATATTGCGGCCCGGCGGTCAAGCCGATCGCGCTGCGCATGGTGGCGGATATCGCGCGTGATGGGGCGACCGCCGGATTGCCGATTTCAGGGATCGGCGGGATCGGGAATTGGCGGGATGCGGCGGAATATATCGCGCTGGGGGCCGGGACGGTGCAGGTTTGCACCGCGGCGATGCATCATGGCTTCCGGATCGTCGATGACATGATCGATGGGCTGGCGAACTGGATGGATGAGAAATCCTATGGCGATATCGCGGCGTTCCAGGGGCGGGCGATTCCGCGCTACGTGCACTGGGAGGACCTCAACCTCACATGGGCGACGGTGGCGCGGATCGATCCGGCTGCCTGCATCGGGTGCGGGCTGTGCCATGTCGCGTGCGAGGATACCGCGCATCAGGCGATCACGGCGCAGCGCCTTGGTGATCGGCGGATTTATGCGGTGGTCGATGCCGCGTGCGTCGGCTGCAATTTGTGCGCTCATATCTGCCCGGTGCGGGGATGTATCACGATGTGCCCGCAACCGGCTTCAGGGGCGAAGGTGACGTGGCGGGAGCATCCGCATAATCCATTGCGGGGGGCGGAGGGGGTGGCATCATGAGCGGGATCGGGGGTAATCTGCGGATCGATGCGGAGCGGTTATGGGCGAGTATCATGGAGACCGCGGCGATCGGGGCGACCGAAAAAGGGGGCATCCGGCGGCTGACCCTGACCGATCTCGACCGGGCGGTGCGGGACTGGTTCGTGGCGCGGTGCACCGAGGCGGGGTGCAGCATCAGTGTCGATGAGCTTGGCAATATCGCGGCGCGGCGGCCGGGGCGGGATAATTCGCTGCCGCCGATCGCGATCGGGAGTCATCTGGATACCCAGCCGACCGGGGGGAAGTTCGACGGGGTGATCGGTGTGCTGGCCGGGCTGGAAGTGCTGCGGACGCTCAACGATGCCGGTTACCAGACCCATGCGCCGATCGAGGTGATCGACTGGACCAATGAGGAAGGCTCGCGCTTTGCCCCTGCGATGCTGGCTTCCGGCGTGTTCGCCGGGGCTTTCGACCGGGATTATGCCTATTCGCGCACCGATCGGGAGGGGCTGAGTTTCGGGGCGGAGCTGGAGCGGATCGGCTACCGGGGCGACGAGGTCTGCGGGGCGCGCCGGCTCGGCGCGTTTTTCGAGCTGCATATCGAACAGGGGCCGATCCTTGAGGCGGAGGGCAAGACCATCGGTATCGTGACCGGGGTGCAGGGGATGCGCTGGTACGAGGTGACGGTGACCGGAATGGAGTGCCACGCCGGGAGCACGCCGATGCATCTGCGTGCCGATGCGCTGGTTGCCGCCGCGCGGATGATCGGGGCGGTGCAGGCGGTGGGGCTGGCGTATGCGCCGGATGCGGTGGCGACGGTGGGCCTGGTCGAGGTGCGGCCGAACAGCCGCAATGTCATTCCCGGCGAGGTGTTCTTCACGATCGATCTGCGCCACCCCGACGATGCGGTGCTGGCCGCGATGGAGGCGGCGTTGCGGGAGCGGCTGGAGGCGGCTGCGCGCGAGGATGGCGTTGCGATGGCGTTGACGCGGATCTGGGATTCGCCATCGGTGCATTTCGATGCCGGGTGTATCGAAGCGGTCGAGGATGCGGCGCGGACGCTCGGGTTCGGCGCGCGGCGGATGGTTTCGGGGGCGGGGCACGATGCCGCCTATATCGCGCGGGTGGCGCCGACCACGATGGTTTTCGTGCCGTGCGAAAAGGGGATCAGTCATAACGAGGCGGAAAAATCCGAGCCCGGCGATATCGCCGCCGGGGCCGATGTGCTGCTGCGCGCGGTGCTCGCGACCGACGAGCGGCTGGCCGCGCGCAAGCCGGGCTGAGATGGGCGGGCGCGCGATAATCGGCGCAGTTCGTGCCGTGGCTTCAGGTGTTTCAGGTATTTTCGAGGTGTCATCATGACCGAGATCGGA
>JAQTXO010000504.1 GCA_028688765.1 Acidiphilium sp.
GCGCCATCGTGCCACGATTGGTGCGCTTCATTTTCTGGGAACGGTTGATCAGCCCGTGGCGCTTGTTGCCGTGGCCGCACAACACCTTGCCGGTCGCGGTGATCTTGAACCGCTTTTTGACCGACGTCTTGGTCTTCATTTTCGGCATTTTCATCTCCTTCACGTCCATGCCCGGACTCCGGGTGCGCGGTGTGCGGCCGGGCATGCCAAAACGCCCGGGCTCGCGACGAGATCGCGCTGGAAGCGGCGGTATAGGCAAAACCACGCGCCCGCGCAACCGCGTTCAGGACACCGCGGCCCGCAACGCCGCCCCCGCCGCGAGCGGGGCCATCGGCAGGAACAGCGCGAGCAGGCCGAGCAGCATGGCGAATTCGGATAACGGATGGGTCGCGACCGCCCCCGCCGCGCCGAAAATCAGCGCCGGGATCATCAGCGGCAGCGCGATCAGCGGCAGCAGCACGGTGCCGCCGCGCGCCCCGAGCGTGACCGCCGCACTCATTCCGCCCACCAGCGAGAGCAGGATGGTGCCGGGCAGCAGGGTGAGCAGCAGTTGCGGCACGGCAGTGTCATCGAGCCGCAGCATGATCGCGACGGGGCCGGCGATGATCAGCAGCGGCAGGCCGGTGGTCAGCCAGTGGCCGATGATCTTGCCGAAGGCGACGGCGCTGGCCGGCAGGCCCGACACCATCAGCTGGTCGAGCGCGCCATCCTCGTAATCGGCGGCGAACAGCCGGTTGAGCGGCAGCAGTGCTGCGAGCAGCGCGATCACCCACACCACGCCCGGCGCGATGCCCGCGAGCACCTGTTCCGAAGGCCCGATCGCGAAGGCGAACAGGCTGGCGGCGATCACGAAGAACAGCAGCGACGCCACCGAATCCCCGGCATGGCGCAGCGC
Organism: Acidiphilium sp.; assembly: GCA_028688765.1. Lineage (GTDB taxonomy): Bacteria > Pseudomonadota > Alphaproteobacteria > Acetobacterales > Acetobacteraceae > Acidiphilium > Acidiphilium acidophilum. The sequence goes on from JAQTXO010000504.1 coordinate 896, forward strand.
CAGCACGAGTTCGCGGCGGATCAGCGCGAAAAACGCCCTCACGATCCGGCCCGGCTGAGATCGAGCCCGACCGAACCCGGCAGGTCGAGCGGCAGATGGGTCGCCGCGATGATCATGCCGCCGCCCGCCCGGTGGCGCGCGAAATTCGCCTCCAAGCGGCGCACCGAGGCGGCATCGAGCCCGGTGGTCGGTTCATCGAGCAGCCAGAGCGGCGCGCTGGACAGGGCCAGCCGCGAGAGCGCGAGCCGCCGCCGTTGCCCCGAGGACAGCAGCCGCGCCGGCAGATCCGCGAACCGCTCCAGATCGACCGTTGCCAGCGCCGCAACGATATCGGCGCGCGAGCGGCGGCGCGCGAGGCCGAGATTATCCGCAACCGTCAGCCCCGGCTTGATCGCGTCCATATGCCCGACGAACACGAGGCGGGTGGCGTGAAGGGGCGGATCGTCGAGCGCATCCTGATCGTCCCAGAGCAGCGCCCCGGCGGCGGGTGGGGTCAGCCCGGCGAGCAGGCGGATCAATGATGATTTCCCCGCCCCGTTCGGCCCGACCAGCAGCAGCGCGCCGCCCGCCGCCAGCTGGAACGAAACATCGCGGAACACGAGTCGTTCGCCGCGAATCGCGGCGAGGGAGCGTGCCTCAAGCATGGCTAATTGACCGCTGCGACAATGGACGCGCGGCGGCGTGCGTGATTTAAGCGGATCACGTATCGGTTTTGCTGCGGCGCGAAACGCCGAACTCCGCCAAGAGGATGAAGCATCATGAACATGATCGGTCAGGACAGTCTGAAAACGGAAACGACGCTGAGTGTCGAGGGCAGGAACTATACCTATTTCGCACTCAACGCGGCGGCTGAAAAGCTCGGCGACATTTCCCGCCTGCCGCGCACGCTGAAAATCCTGCTCGAAAACGTGCTGCGCTTCGAAAACGGCACGTCCTACACGGTGGAGGATGCCAAGGCGCTGGTCGCGTGGACCGCCTCCGCCCACTCGGACAGGGACGTGCCGTTCCGCCCCGCGCGGATCCTGATGCAGGATTTCACCGGGGTTCCCGCCGTGGTCGATCTCGCCGCGATGCGCGATGGCATCGTCAAGCTCGGCGGGGACGCCGCCCGGGTCAACCCGCTGGTGCCGGTCGATCTCGTGATCGACCATTCCGTGATGGTCGATGTGTCCGGCCGCAAGGACGCGCTGGAACGCAATGTCGATATCGAGTTCGAGCGCAACGGCGAGCGCTACGAATTCCTCCGCTGGGGCCAGGACGCGTTCGACAATTTCCGCGTCGTCCCGCCCGGCACCGGCATCTGCCATCAGGTCAATCTCGAATACCTCGCCCAGGCGGTCTGGACCGCGACGGCGGATGGCAGGACCCTCGCCTACCCGGACACGCTGTTCGGCACCGATTCCCACACCACCATGGTCAACGGCATGGGCGTGCTCGGCTGGGGCGTCGGCGGGATCGAGGCGGAGGCCGCGATGCTCGGCCAGCCGATCGCCATGCTGATCCCGGATGTGATCGGCTTCAAACTCACCGGCACGCTGCGCGAGGGCATCACCGCGACCGATCTGGTCCTGACCGTCACCCAGATGCTCCGCAGGAAGGGCGTGGTCGGCAAATTCGTCGAATTCTACGGCGCCGGGCTGGATCAGCTCCCGCTGGCGGATCGGGCGACCATCGCCAACATGGCGCCGGAATACGGCGCGACCTGCGGGTTTTTCCCGGTCGATCAGATCACGCTCGATTACATGAAGCTTTCGGGGCGCGACGAGCACCGGATCAAGCTGGTCGAGGCCTATTGCAAGGCGCAGGGCCTCTGGCGCGACGACAGTGAACTCACCTTCTCCGATACGCTCGAACTCGATCTTTCCAGCGTCGAACCCTCGCTCGCCGGACCCAAGCGGCCACAGGACCGGGTGGCGCTGTCCAAGGCTGCATCCGCCTTCGCGACCGAACTGACCAAATCGCTCGGGGTCCCGGCCAACGATGTCGGTGCCAAGGGCGAGGTCGCGGGCCGGAATTTCTCGATCACCCATGGCGATGTCGTGATCGCGGCCATCACGTC
>JAQTXO010000505.1 GCA_028688765.1 Acidiphilium sp.
CAGAGCGGAGACTTCCATCGCTCCGGGGGACATATTCGGCATCGCAACTCCGGGCGGTGGAGGCTACGGCCGTCGCAGGTGAACAACAAAATCCGGCATCGTGGCATTGCAAGGTTTTGCGAAACGCCGAGGCGCGACAGCGACGCGATCAGGCCGGTTCTGTCGCAAATTTTTCTTGAGGGCGAGACCTCGGTGGTCGAGATCGCGGGGCTTACGCCGCGAAAGAGTAGAACGGCTTTGTCAGGTTGACGTGTTCATCGTGGGGCCGTAGCGATTTTGCATGATGGATTTGACGCTGCCTCTGCGTTTGAAGGGATATCGCTTTCCTCGATCGGTGATCGCTTATGCGGTCTGGAGCTACTACCGGTTCAATCTGAGCCTTCGGGATGTTGAGGATCTTCTGGCTGCGCGCGGTGTTACCGTCAGCTACGAGACGATCCGAGTTTGGGTCGATCGGTTTGGACCGCAGATCGCCGCGCAAATCAGGCGCAGACGTCCTCCGGCGGGCGACAAATGGCACCTTGATGAAATGGTGATCACCATTGGCGGCGAGAAGCATTGGCTTTGGCGGGCTGTTGATAATCGTGGCGACGTGCTGGAAATCCTGGTCCAGAAACGGCGAGATGCCCGAGCTGCCCGTCGGTTTCTCCGCAAGTTGATGCGCCGATGGGGGCAGCCGCGCGTCGTGGTGACCGACAAACTCCGCAGCTACGATGTGGCACTCCGCTCGGATTGCCGCAGTGCCGATCACCGATCGCACAAGCGGCTGAACAACCGGATCGAAGCGTCCCATCGTCACACGAGGCGGCGAGAAAAGATCATGGGTCGGTTCAAATCCCCGGGTCATGCCCAGAGATTCCTCGCTACCCACGAACAGATCACCACAGTGTTCCGCCCAAAACGCCACCGCCTCTCCGCCCGATCATTCCGCCACGCCAGAGCCGACGCGTTTTCACTCTGGGCTGACTATGCCTCAAATCTGGCTGCCTAATCGATCACTGCCACTCCAGCCGCTCCCCTACCAATCAACTTGACAATGCCCCAATCGTCAATGCTAAGCACGCGCGGCGACCTCTACGGCGCTACATGGGAGTGACGTTGTTCCGCAGCCATTCCGTCAGGCGCTCGAAATTGAACGTGCCGGACTCATGCAGGACGATGATGAAGGCGTGGGTTTCCATGGCGTCGGCCGTGATGCGGCCCCCATTGATGGCAAGGAAGGTGTAGGTAACGGCGAAGGCCGCGCGCTTGTTGCCGTCGATGAACGGGTGATTTTGCGCGAGGCTTTCCCATAGCGCCGCCGCCTCTTCGATGAGGTCCGCGTAATAGCCCGTCTGGGGGCGATAAAGCGCCGCTTCCAGTAGGCCGCGATCGCGCACGCCGGCCGACCCGCCGTAGCGCGCAATTTGGTCGTCATGAATGGCAAGCACCTCGATAACGGTGAGGTAGTCCGTCATTCAGCGAGCTTTTTGTAAAGCGTTCCGAATTTCTCGTGGCTAGCCTGATAAGCGGCCATGACATTGGCACGCGGCTTGTTCTGCTTCCGCTTCTCGATCAAATCGGCCAGCGCCTCATCGACAACTGCCTGGAGCTGCCGCCCCTCGCTCCGTGCGATGTTACGGATGCTGGTTAGAATTTCTGAATTCACTTGGGTCGCAAATTTCTCGCGGGCTTGGCTTGCCATTGCATACCTCCATTCTCAAGCCACTACTTTATCATGATATATCATGAAACCTCAAGAGATCTGGAAATGGGCGTTCTCAAAAAACGACCCCGACTTAACCGCCCCGGCTTTGCCGGAGGCTCCAACTCTTGAGGGGATGGGGCTACGGAGCGGCGGAAGGTATCGAAGATATATTTGGCTGAAGTTGGTCGCTGGAACTGACGCTGACGATGATGGGATCGAAGGTTGCCTCCTGCGCGAGGACGACATCGCCTTGCCTGGCAAGCTCCAGACTGGCCACGAACGTACTCGACCACGCCGAGCGCAGACGCAACCGGGTCGGGGGTTGAGCCGTCTGCTGATCGGGTCCCGGCAACAGCTGATCGAGGCCGAGAGGAGTTTCGCTATCGGCCAGCCGCCGCAGGATCCTGTCCCGGGCTTCCGGAATCCCATAAAGGTCCAGCGCCGGCAGCCGATAGATCGGCCTGGTATCGACGGTGTCGGCGGGATCATCGAACCGCTCCAGATACGCCCAGAGGAAGGCGATCATATCGACCTCGACGGAACCGCAGATCACGCCGCCGATCGCCTCGGATCGGCCACGGGCAAAAACATCACGTCCCAGTTGCGGCCGCTGCTCCAGCCACGCGCCCAACGCCTGGATCTCCTGCAAGGCGACCAAACGGTCCCGCAGATCAGTCGCATGTCGTTCCGCTGCCTGTTGCGCCGGCTCATCCCGCGGCAACATCAGATCGGACCGCAACAGCAGAATCCAGGACGCCATCACGACCCAGTCCGCCTGATGGCCCAGCGGAATTGTCGCCCGCGCCCGGTCCAACCGGTCCGCCAATTGGTCGATCAGGTCAGGTAAACGCAGCGTCGACAGATCGATCTGATGCGCCCGCGCCTGCGCCAGCAGCAGGGCCAGCGATCCGTCGAACCCCTCCAGCGTCAGATGCGGCGAGCCCCCCTCCCCTGCTGTCAGCTTCCCTTAAAGAGGTCCTGCCTCACTTGGTGTGAAGCGAGGTCATCTGTGGTTTTATCCGCATGGCGCGCAACTCTGGTGGACGAGCCAGCCCTGTACGTCAGTCCGGTCGCAGCATTCAAACTGTTGATATTATTCATCGAGTTAGCGCCGACCCGACTATCGATGCAATTGGCTCCGACCGCAGCACCTGTCCCGTCCCCCGGCGTGCCTCGCCTGCGCGCCCGCATACTTCCGCTCCAACCGGTCATTGTCACACGAATTGAGGCAGAACCTCTTTAAGGGAAACTGACAA
>JAQTXO010000506.1 GCA_028688765.1 Acidiphilium sp.
GCGGGGGGTGCATATTTCGATCAACGGGATTGCGGCGGCGTTGCGCAACAGCGGGTAGGCCGGTTGTCGCCCCGGCCCGGTTGCGGGATACCGGGGGACAGAATGGAGGGGGCATTATGGCCGATCAGGCGTTGCGGAGCGGGCTGGAAGAGTTGCGGGCGTTGATGGAGTCCGGCAGGGGGATGGGGATTGGCGAGACGCTGCGGTTCCGGCTGGTGGAGATCGAGGACGGGCGGGCGGTGTTCGAGGGGGAGCCGGGCATCGATGTGTATAATCCGATCGGGACGGTGCATGGCGGGTACGCGGCGGCGCTGCTCGATTCCGCGTGCGGCTGCGCGGTGCATTCCCGGCTGAGCGCGGCGCAGGGGTATTCGACGCTGGAGTTGAAGGTGGCGTATCACAAGGCGTTGACCGCGAGCACCGGGGTGGTGCGGGCGGTGGGCAGCGTGGTTTCGATGGGGCGGCGGGCGGCGTTCGCCGAGGCGCGGCTGACCGATGGCGGCGGGCGGCTCTATGCGTCCGCGACGTCGACGCTGATTATCATGGAGCGGTAGGTTGGGTGGGGGGCTTGTGGAGGGCCGCGAAGTTTGTTTCCCTGAGGCGATGATGATGCCCAGGCGGAGATATTGATGGACGAACAGCTTGCGAAGACCGGGTTTTTTTACCGGTTGCGATATCTGGCGTCATCGTATTTCAGGTCCGAGGAACGTGCCAGCGCCTGGGGGCTGCTGACGGTCAATGTGCTGATGGTGCTTGTGATCGTTGCGGTCAGTTACGCGCTCACCGTTTGGAACGGCACGTTCTTCGATGCGATGCAGAAGTATGACGTGCCGGAAATCTGGCGGTTGTTCGCCATTTATATCGGGTTGGCCGCAGTTGTGGTGGTTGCCAACACGCTGAGCCAGTATCTCGTGCAGATTTTCCAGATCCGGTGGCGGCGCTGGCTGACCCGGCGGATGGTGAACGACTGGATGGCGCGGCAGACCCATTACCGGATGCAGCTCGACGATCGGCGGATCGACAACCCCGACCAGCGTATATCCGACGATGTCGATTTCTTTACCGGCCAGACGGTGAACCTGCCGCTCAGTGCGCTGCAATCGGTCGTGACCATCGCCTCGTACAGTTTCATGTTGTGGGACCTGAGCCGCAACCTTCGGCTGTTCGGGCTCTATGTGCCGGGGCTGCTGCTGTGGATGAACCTGATCTATGCGATCGGGGGCACGATTTTGATGCTGATCATCGGCAGGCCGTTGTTTTTTCTGAACAACGTGCAGCAGCAGGCGATGGGCACCTTCCGGTTCGAACTCATTCGCGTGCGGGATAATTCGGAGACCATCGCCACGGCCCATAGCGGCCCGTCCGAGGCGACGCGGCTCAAGGAGACTTTCCGGCCGGTGGTCGATATTTTCTACCGGCGGATCTATCGCACCGTTCTGGTCAATACGTTCGGGTTCTCGTTCAACACGCTCGGGAGCTTGCTCGGGTTTGCGCTGGTGATCCCGTCCTATCTCGCCAAGCGGATTCTGATCGGGACCGTGTCGCAGACCAATAATGCGTTCGGCCAGATGCAGCAGGCATTCGGGTTCATTATCAACAATTTCAGCAGTATCGGGTCGGGGTATCTTTCGATCACCGAGTGGCGCGCGGTCATCGATCGTCTGTACACCATGGAGGTCAGCCTGCGGCATCATCAGGTCGAAGAGGTCGCGCCGGGGATCGTTTACGATCGGAGTGCCGATAATTCGCTCGCGATCGCCCGGTTGTCTCTCGCGCTGCCGGATCGGCGGAGCATTCTGGAGGGGCTCGACATCGATATCGCGCCGGGTGACCGCATTTTGATCAGCGGGCCGACCGGGGCGGGCAAGAGTACGCTGATCCGCGCGATTGCCGGGATATGGCCGTTCGGAAGCGGGCGCATTTCCGCGCCGGCGGGGCGCACGCTGTTCGTGCCCCAGCGCCCCTATCTGCCGAACGGCACGCTGATCCAGAGCCTGGCCTTTCCCTATGGCCAGCCACTCGACGGCGGCGAGGTGGCCGATCTGCTCGGGACGATGGGGCTTGGGCGTTTGATTGCCAAGCTGGAGACGGTCGAGCCGTGGGATCGGGAATTGTCGCCGGGGGAGCAGCAGCGGATCGCGTTTGCGCGGTGCGTGCTGCTGAGGCCGGATGTGATCATTCTCGATGAGGCGACCTCGGCGCTCGATGAGGATTACGAGGCGCTGATGTATCGGACGCTGACCACGGCGTTGCCGCATGCCACGATCATCAGCGTGGGGCATCGTTCGACCATCGTGAAGTACCATACCCGTCGCCTGCGGCTGCTGGGCGACGGGGGGTGGCGCGATGAGGTGATCGCGCCCGCGCCCGAAGCGGTGGGTTAGGCGGTGCGGTCGCTCGCGGCCCCGATCGCTGCCCCGATCGCGGCCTGGGCGGCGGCGAGGCGGGCGACCGGGACGCGGTAGGGGCTGCAGGAGACGTAGTCGAGCCCGATTTCCTCGCAGAAGGTGATCGAGGCCGGGTCGCCGCCATGTTCGCCGCAGATGCCGAGTTTGAGGCCGGGCTTGGTGGCGCGGCCTTTTTCGGCGGCGATGCGGACCATGGCGCCGACGCCCTCGACATCGATCGAAACGAACGGGTCTTTCGGCAGGATGCCGGATTCGACGTATTTCGGGAGGAACTTGCCGGCGTCGTCGCGCGAGAGGCCGAAGACCGTCTGGGTCAGGTCGTTGGTGCCGAAGGAGAAGAAATCGGCAGATTGGGCGATGGTGTCCGCCGTGAGGGCGGCGCGGGGCAGTTCGATCATGGTGCCGACGCTGTAGTCGAGGGTTCGGCCGGCGGTGGCAAAGACGGATTTCGCAACCTCGTCGATCTGGGCGCGGGTGATGTCGAGCTCGCGCTTCATGCCGACCAGGGGGATCATGATTTCGGGGACCGGGG
>JAQTXO010000043.1 GCA_028688765.1 Acidiphilium sp.
GTTCTATCTGCGGCAGCCGAGCACCTTCACCAGTTATCAGAACCCCAATACCATCGCCTATAACCCCGCCTTCCCCTACCAGGTCACATTCCAGGTGCCCTATTTCGCCGATGGCCCGGTCGGACCCGGCACCGGCTTCTACTACAACCCGCCATTCTTCACCTATAATCCGTTGGCCACCTTCGGTAGTTACACCGCCGGCGAGTCAGCCGAGGTGAATATCGGGGGAACCCAGACAATCGGTTTCAGCCCGCGCGCCAACATTTTCCTGCCGCATAACGACATCACGGTCGGCGGACTTTTCACCAAGTCAATGGCGTTGGGCGGAGCAAGCTACGTCTATGGTTCCGATCCAATGCCGCAGATCATCGGCTACAACTCGATCGGGTTCGGTGGCGGATCGCAACGGACCATCTATACCGTATTCGCTCAGGACAAGATCAATCTGTTCCATAACAAGCTCCACATAGAACCCGGTATCCAGTTGACCGGCGTGTATAGCAGCGCGATCGCGGCATTCTCCTACTCGCAGGCCGACATCAATACCGGCCTGACCAGCAACCCGACCGGCAACTACAAGCTGCAGAACTACGGCAAGCAGGCCGACCCCTATTTGGGCGTGACCTACGATTTCCCGGACAATTTCGTCGGATACGCCGAATACGGCAAAGGTGCCCGCTACGCGCCGATCGACGACTATACCCTCGGCACCGCCAACTCTCTCGGCATTTCCAGCACAACCTCCGCGCCAAAGCCGGAGGTCGTTCACGCCTACACCGCCGGTATCCGTTACGACACGCCGGATTTCTACCTGAACCTCGATACTTTCTACCAGAAGGTCACTGCACAGTTCTCGTTCTACACCAACTACCAGACCGGCGTTTCGAATTACTCCAATACCGGCGCATCAGCCTATCATGGCTATGAAATGTCGACGAAATACCGCCTGACCAACGACATCGAACTGTTCGGCAATGCGTCCTATACTCAGGCCCAATATCTCAACAATTTCTTTGCGAGCGTAACGCCGTTCCAAGGGCAGTTCGGCTACGCATTCAAGGGCGAACCCCTCGCCGGTGTGCCGAACTGGCTTGGTAATTTCGGCGTCGAATACGATCATGGTCCGTTCTCGGCTCGCCTCAGCGCATCCTATACCGGGCAGCAGTTCATCACCTACGACTTCGCACCCCAACTGCCGGACAATCCGGAAATCGCACCGCCAAGCCCCAATTCAAGCCTGGCGCTGGCAACAACGCCTTACTACGCCGTGCCCCAATCCGTACTCGGCAACAAACTCAGCGGCTTCGGCCCGATTCCGCAGAACTTCAAATTGCCGTCCTATTTCTTGGCAAACGTATATCTCAGCTACAAACTTCCGATGCATGGTTACGAGCATCTTCAGTACCTCAAATTCTCGCTGAACGTACAAAACCTTCTGGGACTGCATTATTATCAGCATTACTTCCTCGCACCGGCGGAACTGCCCCTGAATGGCGGATTCGCACTCACGCCAACCTACGCCTCGTCCTATGTCGGAATCCCGCGTTCGATCTTCTTCAACGTCACCGCGCGTTTCTGATAAAACTGCCAAGACTGAGAAAAACCGGCCAATAGGCCGGTTTTTTTCTACCCGGCATTCCACAAACGCCCCGGATAGCGTTCCATCCCATCCAAATTCACGCAATTGTGACATTAAGGTGACAAAAACTGTTTGCCGAAATGAGTAGGCACTCTATCGACGCATTTTCGAAAATAAAAATCGTTTACATCGCCCTTTGCGATATTTTTTTGAAATTTAATAAAACCCATTTCATGAATATGTAACGATACGAAAGCGGAAAGGACATGGCTGTGTCCTGAACGCTCTAGCCAGCAAAAACCCCCCCATGCGACATGCGCGCCTCTGCACCGCGTTAACTGACCTGCGCGATCAAAATTTGGATTCGGGTTCACCGCCCCTCAGGGGCTCTGGGAGTTGTCTATGCAAGTTGGAACGAGGCGAAAGCGCATTCTGCTAATCACCGCCTGCTCGGTCGCGAGCGGCATGGTGTTTTCGGCACGGGTCTGGGCGCAAAGCGCACCCGCCCCGATCATCATCCCCGCCACACCGGCCACCGGTAACGCCCCGATCATTCCGGGCGACGCCACCACGCCCGAGGCGCAGGCGGTCCACATCCAGAAGATCAAGAAGTTTTATAAAGAACTTCTGCTCAAAGAGAAAAATATCGCCAACGCCGTTTCTTCGGTCAACCAGAAACAGATCGAGGCCGAGGGCACTCAGCAGGGCTCTATCCAGTCGCTGCTCAAACAAACTCCGTCCGTCAACGAATACCAGCAGAATATCGGCCAGGGCGTTCCCGTGCTGACGGTTCGCGGCGTCCGCAACAGCCAGCTCGCTCAGACGCTCGATGACGTCCCGCTTCAGGACCTCATCTCGGGCGGCCAGGGCGCATTCCTCTCGAACAATATCGGCTCGCCGATCACGCTGGGCCAAATTTCCGGCACCACCGTCTATCCGGGCGTCGCCCCGCCGGACAAGCAGGGATTCGCAACGGTGGGCGGTACGATTGCCTACACAACCAAAAAGCCGAGCGACAAACCTTCCGCCGAAATCTTTGGCGGCATTGGCTCGTTCGACACCAGCCATGCCGGCTTTGAACTCAACACCGGCAACATCGGCACCGGTATCGATGCCCCGCGAGCCCTTCTGCGCTATAATCAGAGCTACACGGCAGGTTTCCCGGACGGCAACTCCATCCGCTCCGGCGACATGCTGTTCTCGCTCGTGAAACCGTACAACGAGGGCCTCTCCCACGTTTCGGCAACCATTATCTACAATCGCGCCCAGGGATACATTTCGGCGTTCTCGCTCCCGACCACGCTGCAACAATCGAACAGCTACAGCTACAACTTCCCGCATTCGCTCAGCTTCACGAATGAAAACAACAAATACCTCACCGTCATTCTCGGCGATCAGACCTACGTCAATCCGCACCTGATCCTGAGCGGCAAACTGTTCATGATCCACTCGTCGGATGTGTTCACGAGTTACATGAACCCGAACGTGGCCGGCACCTACTCATACGACCCATCGTTCCCGTATCAGGTGAATTTCCAGGTCCCCTACCTCGCTTACGGCGCACTTGGCCCGACGGCACTGGCCAATGGCGCGTCAACCAACCCGTCGGGCTATCGCCCCGGCGCCTTCACCTATGACCCGTACCAGTTCGCTCCGGCCGGCTGCAGCCCGACCAACCCGACCTGCTATTCCTACGGCGAGGCGGCAGAGGAGAATATCGGCCACTCCACCACCATCGGCTTCGCGCCGAAGGCGAACATCTTCCTGCCGCACAACGACATCACGGTGGGTGCCCTCATCGCGAAGGAATCGAGCAGTGGTGAAGACTTCATGTACTCGACTGCCGATATGCCGAACGAAATCGGGTACAATTCGGATACATTCGGCGGCGGCATCCAGCGGACACTCTACTCCGCCTACGCGCAGGACCGGATCAACCTGCTGGACAACAAGCTGCATCTTGAGCCCGGCGTCACGTTTACCGGCGTCTATACCAGCAACATCACCCAATACAGTCTCCAGGGCCTCCCTGCGAAACTCCAGAATTTCGGAGCCGTCGCCGAACCCTATTTCGGAATCAGCTACGATCTTCCGCATAATATGGTTGCCTATGCCAGCTACGGAAAATCGGCACGGTTCGCGCCCGCAACCGACTACACCCAGGGCGTAACCGGAAGCACAACCCAGGCTCCGACACCGGAAATCGTTCACCTGTACGAGGCGGGTCTTCGTTACGATACGCCACGCCTTTATTTGAACGCCGATGTCTATTACCAGAAAATCAACGACCAGTTCTCGTTCTACACCAACTACCAAACTCTGGTTTCAACATACGCAAATACCGGCGCAAGCCAGTATCACGGCTATGAAGCATCCGGAAAATTCCGTCTGACTCACGACCTCGAATTTTTCGGAAATGCCTCCTACACCCAGGCACAATACCTCAACAGCTTCTTCGCGCAGGACACGCCATTCGAGGGGCAGTTCGGATATGCGTTCAAGGGTCAGCCGCTGGCCGGCGTGCCGAACTGGCTGGGCAATTTCGGTGTCGAGTTCGATCACGGCCCGTTCGAGGCTCGCCTGAGCGGCCAGTACACCGGCCAGCAGTTCATAACCTTCGATCTGCCGTCTCAGTTGCCTAACAGTCCTACCATCGTCCCCGGCGCTCCCAACAGCGCTCTGGCTCTGGCGACCACGCCCTATTATCCCAACACTCAGGCCAATCTGGCCAACACGCTGGGCGGCCAACCGAACATTCAGAACTTCAAACTGCCGGGCTACCTGCTGACCAATCTCTATCTGGCCTACAATCTGAAGCTGCACGGATACGATCATTTGAAAGAGCTGAAGTTCTCGATCAATGTTCACAACCTGCTTGGCCTGCACGCCTACGAACATTACTTCCTCTCGCCTGCGGAAATCCCGCAGGGTGGCGGCTTTGCGTTGACCCCGAGCTACGCCTCGGCCTTCAACGTGATCCCCCGCTCGATCTTCTTCAACGTCTCGGCGAAGTTCTGAGCACCTGAACGAGCCTGCCGAAGGGGTGGCCTCCGTGCCACCCCTTCGTGCGATTCGGCATGAAAACATCATGCCCCGGCATTGAAAATTTCAATTCCCTTCGCATGTGCGAAACTGTTGTCCAAACCTTAACTTATTATGCATTTCCGCTTTGCAAGCCTCGGTATTTCTGCTTGACGAGCGTTCCATGGATCGGCGAGAGCAAAGAATGACCATGCGGCCAGCACATGTGCAGACAGGCACGAACAACCGGTTCACCCGCCTGCGCCGCTGCCTCCTCGCCGCCGCCCTCTCTCTGCCCCTCCCCGCCCTCGCCGCCGCCCCGCAAGCTTGCGGCACCGTCATCGTCCCCCCAGGCGTCGGCCTCGGCACCCCGCCGGCCTCCGTCACCTCGCTCAACCCATTCCTGATCAGCAGCGCCTATAACGGCGAGGCGTCCAGCCTGATGTATTACGGGCTGCTCTACATCAACCGGGACCACAAAATCGTCTGGCCCCGCAGTCTCGCCACCAAAATCGATATCTCGAAAAACAACACCGTTTTCACCGTCACCATGAAACCATGGAAATGGTCGGATGGTCGCCCGGTGACCACCAGGGACGTCAAGTTCACCTACGACCTGATCAAGCGCCTCGGGCCGACCTATCCCGGGTATAATTCGGGCGGCGTTCCGAACCTGATCAAATCATTCGATATTCTCGGTCCGGAAACGTTTTCGGTCACCCTGAAGCACCCGGTCAATCCCGACTGGTTCGAACTGAGCGGCCTCGCCCAGTTCGTGCCCTATCCGGCCGATGCCTGGGGCAAATACACCATCAATCAGATGTGGCGTCACCAGTCCGATCCGGCATTCTTCAAGGTGGTCGATGGCCCGTATCAGCTCGTGAAATTCAAGCTGGGCCGCTTCATCGAGTTCGCCCCCAACCCGACCTATCAGGGTCATAAATCGCAGATCCGCCGGTTCATCATGACATTCCTCCACTCGTCGGGATCGGAGATCGAGGGAATGCAGAGCGGCACGCTGGATGTCAGCAACCTCCCGTTCTCACTCTGGAATGCCGTCGCAAAATTGAAAGACGTGCGCCGGATCAAGATGACGCCGAATTTCGGCTTCCAATTTATCCAGTTGAACTACAAAAACCCGGCCGTGCCGTTCTTTCACGACGTCAGGGTCCGGCAGGCGATGGCAGATGCGATCAATCAGGAGCAGGTGGTCCATGTCCTGTTCCATAACGCCTCCAAACCGGAATACGGCCCGATCCCGGTCATCCCCTCCACGTTCCTGCCCCCATCGGAAAAGGCCGGAAAATATCCGATCGGCTACGATCCGGCCAAGGCGCGCAAATTGCTCGACGAAGCGGGCTGGAAGCCCGGCCCCGACGGCATCCGGGAAAAGAACGGAAAAAAACTCGCCTTCACCCTCCTGACCCCCTCTGGCGGCACCACCTCGACGCTCTGGACCGAAATCCAGCAACAGGATTTGCGCGCGGTCGGGATCGACATGAAGATCCGCCAGGTCACGTTCAATCAGTTGATGGCGCTCGATTACCGGCCCCTCACATGGGAAGCCATGGCGTTCGGATGGTCGCTCGGCAGCTTCCCGTCCGATGCCGCGCAACTCGGCTCCAAAGGCAGCTACAATCAGGAAGGCTACAACGACAAAAAGATGGACGAACTTCTCGCCGCGGTGACAACCACGCCCGGCCTGTCCGCCTTGTACGCCTACGAGAAATACGCGGTCGAGCAACAGCCGATCATTTTCCAGAACGATACCGGTGTCGTCGTGCTCGCCCGGAAAGGGCTGCGCGGTATCCGCAAGTTCATCAGCCCCACCGGTGGCTGGTCGCCGCAATATCTCCATTGGACCACGCCGGACTGCGCCTCGCAGGTCGCGGATAACGTCGCGCCATCTTCACCGTGAAGGCTCCGCCATGCTGCGCATGATCGTCAACCGCCTTCTGACCGCTCTCCTGTCGCTCGCGATCCTCATCACCATCGTCTTCTTCATGACCCACGCCACCCCGGGCGGTCCGGCCTATTCCATCCTCGGCCAGAAAGCGACGCCCGCCGCCGTGCACGAGCTCAACGTCCGCCTCGGCCTCGCCGCCCCGCTCTGGAAGCAATACGTCATCTGGTGGTGGCATCTGCTGCAGGGCCGTCTCGGCTATTCCTACCTGCTCAACCGCCCGGTCACCCAACTGGTCGGCGACTACATGATGAACACCCTGGCCCTCTATATCGGCGCCATCCTGCTCGCCCTGATCCTCTCGATCGGCCTCGGCCTGCTTCAGGGCGTCACCTACGAGCGCTGGCCCGCCCGGGTCATCGGCGCGCTCCAACTCTCGCTCTATGCCCTTCCGACCTTTTTCGTCGGCACCATGTTCATCCTGTATTTCGGTGTGAAATGGGGCGTCCTGCCCACCGGCGGCATCACCGATCTCCGCCTCGAAAACCCCGGCCTGCCGGACTATGCGCGCCACCTCATCCTGCCGGTCCTCACCGTCGGCCTGCTCGGCGTCGCCGGGCTGTCGCGCTATTTCGGCACCTCGGTGCATGAGGAACTCGGCAAGGATTACGTCCGCACCGCTCTGGCCAAGGGTCTCACCTTCCGCGCCGTCCTGTTCAAGCACGTGCTGCGCAACGCCCTGCGCCCGCTGGTCACCATTCTTGGCCTGTCCTTTCCCGGCATTTTCGCGGGATCGGTGCTGGTCGAAACCGTCTTCAACTATCCCGGCCTTGGCTACCTGCTCTGGCGATCCGCATTGTCGCAGGATTACCCGGTCATCTCCGCCATCGTCCTGTTGATCGGCGCGCTCACCGTCATCGGCAACCTGCTGGCGGATCTGGTCAACGGCCTGCTCGACCCCAGGGAGCGCTTCGAATGAGCAATTCACTCGCCACCGCCATCACCGCCCCCGGCGGCGCGCTGCGCCGCTCCGCCGCCGAACGCGCCGCCATGTGGCTGGGCGACCGCGGCACGCTGGTCACCGGGCTGGTGCTCGCCGTCCTCATCCTCGGCTTCAGCCTGCTCGGCCCCTATCTCTACACCGCCAGCCCCTACGCCATCCACGGCCATCACGCCCTGCAGGGCCCGAGTGCGACATTCCCCCTCGGCACCGACCAGATCGGCCGCAACGAACTCGCGCGCCTGATCGCCGGCGGCTACGCCACCCTCATCGTCAGCATTCCCGCCGCCATCCTCACCTTCGGCCTCGGCATCGTCTACGGCCTCGCCGCCGCCCTCAGCCCCTCCTGGATCGACAAGGTTTTGATGCGCGTGCTCGATGCGATCCTGGCCCTCCCCGGCCTCGTCGTGCTGATCTTCTTCTCCGCCCTGTTCCAGCCGGGCAATTTCGAACTGATCCTGCTGCTCGGACTCACCTCCTGGCCCGGCCTCGCCCGCATCGTCCGCAACGAAGCGATCGCCCAGCGCAACCGCGATTTCATCCTCGCCACCCGCCAGTTCGGCGGCGGCACCTGGTATGTCGCCCGCGTCCACATCCTGCGCGTGATGGCCCCCATCCTCGTGGTCAACGCAACCTTCCTGGTGGGTGACATGGTGCTCGCCCTCTCCGGCCTGAGCTTCCTCGGCCTCGGCGTCCAGCCGCCCTACACAAGCTGGGGCGGCCTGCTGCAAACCGGCCTCAACCTGATCGCGCTCGACCCGTGGTGGATGATCCTGCCCGCCGGCCTGATGATCTTTCTCTCGATCATGGCCGCCAACCTGATCGGTCAGGGCCTGCTCGCCCGCTTCGGTGCCGCACGATGAGCACGGTCCTCTCGCTCGAACATCTCTCGGTCGCCCTCAAGCGCGGCCGTGGCCGCCCGATCTCGGTGCTCGACGATATCAGCCTCACCGTCAACGCGGGCGAAATGACCGCGCTGGTCGGCGAAAGCGGATCGGGCAAAACCATCGCCTCGCTCGGCGTCATCCGGCTCCTGCCCCGCAGCGCCGAAATCACCGGCAAGGTCATGCTCGCGGGCACCGATCTCGCCGCTCTCACCGAATCCCAAATGCGCAAGGTTCGCGGCCGCGACATCGGCATGGTGTTCCAGAACCCGCTCTCGGCGCTCAACCCCACCACCCGCGTCGGCAACCAGATCGCCGAAGTCTATCGCCTCCACACCGGCGAGTCCGACCGCGCCGCCCGCGCCCGCGCCCGCGAACTGCTCGGCGAAGTCGGCATCCCCGACCCCGCCGACCGGCTCGACGACTACCCCCACCAATTCTCCGGCGGCATGCGCCAGCGCGTGATGATCGCGATGGCCCTGGCCTGCTCGCCCAAACTGCTGATCGCCGACGAACCCACAACCGGCCTCGATCTGCTGGTCGCCCGCCAGATCCTCACCATGCTCAGCCGCCTCCGCCGCGAACACAGCATGGGCGTGCTGTTCATCACCCATGACCTCTCGATCGTCGAGGAACACGCCGATCAGGTCCACGTCCTCTACGCCGGCAAATCGGTCGAATGGGGCAGCGCCCGGTCCTTTTTCGCCCAGCCCCGCCATCCCTACAGCCAGGCCCTGCTCGGCGCGGTCCCCCGCCTCGGACAAACCCGCCTCGCCAGCATCCCGGGCAACCTGCCGGACCCGGAATCGCGCCCCCCCGGCTGCCGCTTCGCCCCGCGCTGCGCCTTTCGCGAACCCGCCTGCGAAACCGCCTACCCCGCACCGGACACCACCGGCGGCACCATCTTCGCCTGCCGGCGCGCCCGCGAGATCAACCCCGCCGCCCTGCTCGATGCGGTCACGCCCGAAGCCGCTCCCGCCGCCCCGGTCAACCGCGCCACCGCCCTCGAAGTCACCGCCCTCGGCGTCGATTACGAACGAACCGCCACCAGCTTCATCCAGGGTGTCCTCGGCCGCAAGGACAAGATGCGCGCGCTGGAGGACATCTCCTTCACCCTCGGCCAGGGCGAATGTCTCGGCATCGTCGGCCAGAGCGGCTCGGGCAAATCCACCCTCGGTCGCGCCGTCCTGCAAATGATCCCCTATCAGGGTCACGTTATCTTGAACGGCGAAGCCTTCGACGCGATGCGCCGCGCTCAGCGCAAACCGGCCCGGCGGCGTATCCAGGTCGTGTTCCAGGACCCCAAGGAATCGATGAACCCGCGCATGCGGATCGGCGACATCATCGCCGAACCCCTGAAACTCGCCGGGATTCGCAGCAAACGCGCCCGCATGGACCAGACCGTCGCTCTGCTCGACCGGGTCGGCCTGTCCGATCGCATGATCAACCTCTTTCCCGGCTCGGTGTCCGGCGGCCAGGCCCAACGCATCGCGATCGCGCGCGCCCTCGCCACCAATCCCGGCATAATCGTGCTTGACGAACCGACATCGAGTCTCGATGTTTCAACCCAGGCTCTATTGTTGAACCTTTTGAAAGATTTGGCGCGTCAAGATGGTTTGAGCTATATGCTGATCAGCCATGACATTGCCGCGGTGAGTTACATGGCCGACCGGATTGCCGTTTTGAACGGCGGCAGGATGGTGGAATTCGGTACCGCACAGGAAGTGCTGACCAGCCCACGCAACGCCTACACCAGGGAACTCATTGCCGCCTCCCCGCATTTCCGCACGAACCAACCGGGCGGAGCGCTTGATATAATGGAATTCTTACCCTCAACCGCCCAGCCGTCCGCCGTATAGACCGCGACCGCGCAGCCTCTGGAGATGAACCGATGACCGAAATTGTCCGACTTGTCCTGCTCACGGGTGGCCTGCTCGCCGTCATGCCCGTGCTGCTGCTGATCACCCTCGTGGTCGCCTTCGAGCGGCTCTGGCTGCTGAAAAAGACCATCAATTCCGGCAGCCGCATCCACGCCCGCCTCCGCGAGATCGGCTATGGCAATCTCGAAGGCCTGCGCGAACTCGCCGAAGCCAACAGCAAGACCCTTCAGGGCCACCTCATCGTCACCGCCCTCGCCTCGCGCGGCGAAACCGCCGACGAGCTCGATTTCCACCTCGAAGAGGAAATCATGGACGCGATGCCCCGGGTCAATCGCGGCCTCTGGATTCTCGACACCTCGGTCACCCTCGCCCCGCTGCTCGGCCTGTTCGGCACCATCATCGGCATGATCCAGGCCTTCAACGTGCTCTCCCAGCACGGCGGCCCGGCCAAGGTCACCGGCGGCATCGCGGATGCGCTGATCTCGACCGGCGCCGGCCTGCTCATCGCGATCATCGCGGTCTATTTCGTCAACTACTTCAACTCGATCGCCCAGCGCATCACCCAGCAGCTTGAACTGATCAAGGTCATGCTGGTCAACCGCTTCCACACCCGCGGCCTGAGCGACGGCACAACCGCCACGATGGCCCAGACCCGCGCCGCCGAATACACCGCCGCAGGGGTCTGATCATGCGCCACAGACGTCACCCCCAGGAGCGCAGCCGACCCCGGCTCGAAATCGTCCCGATGATCGACATCATGATGTTTCTCCTGGTGTTCTTCGTCATGATCGTGCTGAAAATGATCCCCGATTCCGGCGTCAAGCTCCAGCTCCCCGGCGCCTCGACCGCCAACGAGCTGAAGCCCACCCAGATCGTCATCATGATCGACCCCAACGGCGGCCTGCACGTCAAGAACCAGTCGATCACCCGCGCAGGTCTGACCACCTACCTGACCGGCCTGTACGATACCAAGAAAAAGATCGACGTGATCATCGCCGGCGACAAATCGGTGAAATACGAGCGCATCATGCAGGTGATGAACTCGGTGCGGAAATCCGGCATCACCGATGTCGGTCTCGCCACCAAGCACTGACGCGGCCCCCGCGGCGGCGGACACGCCAGCAGAGGATCTGCGCGCGGCGTTCCTGGCCTATCTGGCCAGTGAACGCCGCGCCGCTCCCAAAACCATCATCACCTATGGCGGCGACCTCGCCGAATTCCTCGGCTTCCTCACCACCCATCTCGGCGCCGAACCCACCGCAGCCGACCTCGCTGCCCTCACCCTCACCGACCTGCGCAGCCACCTCGCCCGCATCGCGACGAACGGCGTCGGCAACGCCACCCGTGCCAAAAAACTCGCCGCGATCCGCAGCTTCTATCGCTACCTCCACCTCCGCCACGGCATCGCCAACCCGGCCCCCGGCCTCAGCCTCACCCCGCGCGCCCGCAAACCTTTGCCCCGCGCCCTCACCACCCCCGATGCGAAATCCGTCGTCACCGCGATCGGCGATGATGCCGCCACCACCGCCCTCGCCATCCGCGACACCGCGCTGATGGCCCTGCTCTACGGCGCCGGATTGCGGATCGACGAAGCCCTGTCGCTCAACATCGCCGACCTCCCGCCCGATGCCACGCCCCTGATCG
>JAQTXO010000044.1 GCA_028688765.1 Acidiphilium sp.
GTCACCCCGATCTCGCGCTCCACATCCCGCGCGAACCGGCTCAGCACCGCCGCCGGCGGCGCGCCATGCAACGCCGCCGTTCCCCCAAGGTCCAGCGCCGCCTCGTCGATCGACAGCGGCTGCACCAGCGGCGTCAACCGCTCCATCATCGCCCTGATCTCCCGCGCCACGCCTGCGTATTTCGTGATATCGGGCCGGATTACCGTGGCATCCGGGCATAATTTCAACGCCTTGAACATCGGCATGGCCGAGCGCACGCCCGACAGCCGCGCGACATAACAACACGCCGCCACCACGCCCCGCGTCCCGCCGCCCACGATCACCGGTCGATCGCGCAACCCCGGCCGATCCCGCTTCTCGACACTGGCAAAAAACGCATCGCAATCGATATGCGCGATCGTGAGCGTCGTAATCTCGGAGTGACGTACCAGCCAGGCACCGCCGCAGCGCGGACAGGCGCCATCACCTTCGAAAATCGCATCGCACAATCGGCACAGCGTCGGCATTCCGCAACCTTGCGACGCCGCCGCCCGCCTGACAATCCTCGAAACCAGCGCTCATGACGGGTCGGGCGGCCCGACGATCTCGGTCACGACCTGTTCGCCCGCATGATGCACCAGCCAGTCGAGGTCCCGAAAACTCATCGCCCCCGGAATCCGGTTGCGCCCGATATACACGACCGGCACATACCGCAGCTGCATCGCCGCCGCCCGCTGCAAATCGGCATCCACCACCCGAGCCGCGTGCGCCCCCGCCAGATCGCGCATGAACCGTGGCACATCGAAGCCCAATCGCGCCGCATCGGCCCGCAACACCGCCCGCGTCGGCAACCGCCGCTGGCGCATCAGTTCGGCATGCATTGCGTGAAACTGCCCCTGCATCCGCGCCGCCACCAGCGCCTTCGCTCCCAGCACACTCTGCGGCCCCAGAATCGGCACATCGATCGGCACATACCGGATCTGCGGATCCTCCCTGATCATGCGCTCGATCCGCCGGTTCATCGCGCGGCACGGCATGCAGGAGGTGTCATAGAAATCCACGATCGTCACCCGCCCTCGCGGATTGCCGAGCACGACATCCCCCGGGCGCACCAGACTCGCCGCAGAAACCCCCGACCCCGCCGCCGCAACCCTCATCGTCGTCACGACGGCCATCAAAACCGCCCCCACGCGAAACCAAGCCATGTGCAACCCCGCGAAAACCAGAGAAGTGTCCCGTAACTTTGAACGGTCCCAGTTTTTGAGAGCGACCCATCTATTGATCGAAGATTTGATAGCCTATCCTGATGAACGGGTGGTTAACGCGCGGATTGGGCGGCGGCGTGACAACAGGACAGCGAGGAAAGGACAGGCTTCTTTTTTGTAAAAAAGAAACAAAAAACTTTCTGCATTTCGGCGTATAACCCACCGGGCAGCATAGTCCCAAGAGAGTTGGCGTTTTTCTGCTTCTTCTCTACAAAATGGAAGGTCTCCTTGTCCAATCTTTCGGCTTGACGAAACGCCGATTTGGCCCAAGCATCCCGTATTGGAGGATCCGCATCATGAACGTCACCCCCCGCATCGCCCCGCCCCCGGGAATCGACGAAGCCGAATGGCAGATCCGTTGCGATCTGGCCGCACTTTACCGCCTGGTCGCCCATTTCCGCATGACCGACTTCATCTACACCCATATCAGCGCCCGCCTGCCCGGTCCCGATCATCATTTCCTGATCAACGATTACGGGACGTTATTCCATGAAATGCGCGCGTCCGACCTCGTGAAAATCGACCTCGACGGCAATCGTATCGAAACGCCGGGCCAGAGCGGCAAGCGCGTCAATGCCGCCGGCTTCACCATCCATTCCGCCATCCACATGGCCCGCCCGGACCTGATGTGCGTCATCCACACCCACACCCAGGCCGGCATCGCGGTCGCCGCTCAGCAGGACGGTCTGCTCCCGATCAGCCAGCACGCCATGAAATTCTACAACTGCCTGTCCTACCACGGCTATGAGGGCATCGCCCTCGACCTCGATGAACGCGCCCGCATCGTGGCGGACCTCGGAACCAACAAGGCCATGATCCTGCGTAACCACGGCCTCCTCGTCGGCGGCAGCACCATCCCCGAAGCCTTTCTCGAAATCTATTTTCTCGAATGCGCCTGCCAGGCCCAGATCGCCGCGATGTCGGGCGGAGCCAAACTCGTCATCCCACCGCCCGAAGTCTGCGCCCATACCGCGAGCCAGTATGTCCGCGATGAACCGGTCCATACCAATCATTGCGCCATGGCGTGGCAGGCCGCCCTCCGCCTGATCGACCCCGTGACCACCGATTACCGAAGCTGATCCCGGAGCGCCCGGTCGCTCCCACCCGCAGTCCAGGTTTCGTTGTAACCGAGTGTTGCACCCACGCCGCTACGATTGACGGGCGCGTGACGGATTATTAAGTTTGGCAGGGCAGGATGGTTGCCGTTTCATAGCAATCGTTTCCTGAAGGAGTGCCGGCGGTTCCATGCCCGGCTTGCCAGAATCGGGTTCCACCCGATCATCCATTCCGCTGACATGCTTTGATATGAGGTTGCCGATGCGTCGACTATCGCCTGCTCCTGCGCTCCGCCGAACCCGCGCGCGTCGCTTCGCGTTGCTCGGCCTGCTCGCCGCAGCAAGCCTCGGGGCCGCCCATGCCGCCGCCCCGCCGCCGCCCGCCGTCAGCGTGGTCAACGTGCAGAAGCAGAAAGTCTATCAGGAACAATCCTATATCGGCCGCGTGCAGGCCATGCACATCGTCAAGCTCGTCCCGCGCATCACCGGCTATCTCGAACAGCGCCTGTTCCATCAGGGGGCCGACGTCAAAAAGGGCCAATTGCTCTACGTCATCGAACCCGGTCCCTATCAGGCGGCTTTCGATCAGGCCAACGCGGCCGTCGCCGCCGCCCAGGCCACCCTCGCCAATGCCCGAACCACCCTCGGCCGTTCGCAAGCTTTGCTCCACACCCCCGCCGGCCAGCGCTCGACCCTCGACAACGACCGCGCGACCGAACAGAGCGACGCCGCCAACCTCGATTCCGCCAAAGCCCAGCGTGAAACCGCCGCAATCAACCTGAGCTACACCCAAATCCGCTCCCCGATCGACGGACGGATCGGCGCGACCAATATCAACATCGGCAACGTCGTCAGCCCCACCACCGGCACCCTCGCCACGGTCGTCAGCGAAAACCCGATCTACGTCGCCTTCTCGATGCCGGCGCGGGACGCCCTCAAACTCCGCCAGGAATTCGCCAAACAAGGCGGCCTGAATGCGGTGGAACTGCAACTCCGCCTGCCTGACGGGCGGATGGACAAACAAGTCGGCACGCTCGACTTCACCAGCAACCAGATCAGCCAGACCACCGATAGTCTCGCCATGCAGGGCACCATCCCGAATCCGGTGGTCAAGGGCCTCGGTGGTACCAAGGTCAACAACCGCGAACTTACCAGCGGCGAGTTCGTCACCGTCGTCGTCCGCGCCAAACACCCGGTCGAACAGATCGTCCTGCCGCGCGACGCCGTCCTGTCCGACCAGCTTGGCGATTACGTGCTCACCGTGAACGCGAAAAATCAGGTCGAACGCACCAGCGTCAAGCTCGGCCAGACCACCCCCGCCACGGCCACCATCGCGAGCGGCCTGTCGCTCGGCAGCCGCGTCATCGTCGACGGGATCGAAAAAGTGCACCCCGGAATCACGGTCAATCCCGAAACGGTCAAATCCCCGGTCGCCACCAGCGCACCGGCGCAGGGCTGAGCCCATGATCCCCTCGTTCTTTATCGACCGGCCCCGCTTCGCCATCGTCATCGCGATCGTCATCACCATTGCCGGGGCGATCGCGATGACCCGCATCCCGGTCGCCCAGTTCCCATCGATCGTGCCGCCCTCGGTCCAGGTCAGCGCCACCTATCCCGGCGCCTCCTCGAAAGTCGTGAACGACACGGTGGCCGAACCGCTCGAACAGCAGATCAACGGCCTCACCGATGAAATCTACTATTCATCGACCAGCGCGAACGACGGCACCTACGGCCTCACCGTTACCTTCAAGCTCGGCAGCAACCCGGACATCGACGAAGTCAACGTCACCAACGCGGTCCAGCAGGCCCTCACCCAACTTCCCTCCGAAGTCCAGAAGGAAGGTGTTACGGTCACCAAAAAATCCTCCTCGGTGCTGCAATTCGTCTTTTTCTACAGCCCGGACAACAAGCTCACCCCGCTGCAGATCTCGAACTACGTCAAAATCAATGTCCTCAACCCGCTCTCCCGGGTCGACGGCGTCGGTCAGGCCCATATGTTCGGCGAGCAGGATTACTCGATGCGGGTGGTCTACAACACCAACCGCCTCGCCGAACTCGGCCTCACCCCGGGCGACCTGATCAGCGCGATCCAGGATCAGAACACCCAGGCCCCGGTCGGCACGATCGGTCTGATGCCGATCGGCGGCGACCAGCAATACCAGCTCTCGGTCCAGACCCAGGGCCGTCTGAGCACCGTCAAGCAATTCGGTAACATCGTCATCCGCGGCAACAAGGACGGCTCGCTCCTCCGCCTCAAGGATGTCGCGCACATCGCCCTCGGCCCCCAGAGCGAAAACCAGATCGACCGCATCAACGGTCATCCCGGCGTCGCAATCGGTGTGTTCCTCTCGCCCGGCGCCAACGCGGTCGCAACCTCCGCCCGCGTCGAGAAGGAAATCGCCAAGCTCAGCGCGCGTTTTCCTAAAAGCCTTTCCAGCAAGACCGTTTACAACTCCAGCTCCTTCGTCACCGACACGATCGACGAAGTGATCAAGACCCTGGCCGAAGCCTTCGTCCTGGTCGTCATCGTCGTCTTTCTGTTCCTCGGCTCATGGCGGGCCGCCCTGGTGCCTTCGATCGTGGTGCCCATCGCCCTGCTCGGCAGCTTCGCCTTCATGCTCGCGCTTGGCTACTCGGCCAACACCGTCACCCTCCTCGCGCTGGTGGTCGCGACCGGCCTCGTCGTCGATGACGCGATCGTGGTGGTCGAAAACATCGAACGCGTGATGGAGGAAAATCCTGAACTGACACCGAAGGAAGCAGCCAAGATCGCCATGTCGCAGATCCAGGCACCGATCATCGCGATCATGCTGGTCCTGCTCTCGGTCTTCGTCCCTACCGCTTTCATCCCCGGCCTGTCCGGCCTGCTGTTCACCCAGTTTGCGGTCGCCATCAGCACGGCCATGCTGATTTCGGCGCTCAACGCGCTCACCCTTTCGCCCGCCCTGTGCGCCCTGCTGCTCCGCCGTGAAAAACACCACGGCATCATGGCGAAAATCCTCGGCTTCATCGATCGTACCCGCAATGGCTACGCGAATTTCGTCAGCCGGGTGGTCAAGCGCTCGGTCCTCGCTCTGCTGGTCATCCTCGCCTTCGGTATCGGGGCCTTCCTGCTCTCCAGCATCACCCCCGGCGGCTTCCTGCCCGATGAAGACCAGGGCGCCTTCTTCATCCAGGCCACCCTGCCACCCGGCGCATCCCTGCAACGAACCGATGCCATGGGCCAGAAACTCGCGAAAATGATCCACACCCTGCCCCAGGTCCAGGACGTCATCGCGATCAACGGCTACTCCATCCTCGATTCCGCCACCGAACCCAACGCCCTGTTCATGGTCGCCCATCTCAAGCCCTTCAGCCAGCGGCCGGGCGCGAAAAACTCGGTGAACGCGGTGATCGCCAAGGTGTTCCAGATGGGCGCACAACTTAAAGGGGCCAGCGTCGTCGCCTTCAACCTGCCCCCGATCATCGGCCTCTCCACCAATGGCGGCTTCACCTACGAGCTCGAAAACGTCCAGGCCGCGAGCCAGCAGAAATTCGACTCCGTGCTGAAAGCCCTCATCGTCGCGGCCAATGGCGACAAAAAACTCAGCCGGGTCTTCAGCACCTATTCGGCCAACACACCTTCGATCTACCTCGACATCGATCGCGCCAAAGCCCAGGCGCTCGGCGTGCCGATCTCGTCGATCTTCCAGGCGCTTCAGGCCTCTCTCGGCGGCTATTACGTCAACCAGTTCAACCTGTTCGGCCAGGTCTGGCAGGTCAATATTCAGGCCAAGGAACGCGACCGCGATACCGAAGCCGGTATCTGGCGGATCTACGTCCGCAGCAACTCCGGTGCGATGGTCTCGATGCGCTCGCTCGCCACCGCCCACACCGTGCTCGGCCCGCAGATCATCAGCCGCTACAACGACTCCGAAGCCGCTCAGATCATCGGCAACCCGGCCCCCGGGGTCTCCTCCAACGCCGCTCTCGCCGCCATGGCGAAACTTTCCAGCCGCGTTCTGCCCACCGGCTTCTCGTATGACTGGACCAGCACCGCCTATCTGCAGGAACAGGCAAAGGGCCAGGCCGTCTACGTCTTCGCCCTTTCGCTCACCTTCGCCTTCCTCTTTCTGGTCGCCCTCTACGAAAGCTGGATCATCCCGATCCCGGTGCTCCTCTCGGTCGTCGTCGGTGTGTTCGGCGCCATGCTCGGCATCGTCATCGCCGGGCTGACCTTCGACCTCTACGCCGAAATCGGCCTTGTCGTGCTCATCGCCCTCGCCGCCAAAAACGGCATCCTGATCGTCGAATTCGCCAAGGAGCGCCGGGAAGAAGGCATGAGCATCCACGAAGCCGCCATCGCCGGTGCCAAAATGCGGTTCCGCGCCGTCATGATGACCTCGATCGCCTTCGTCTTCGGCCTGCTCCCCCTCGTCATCGCCACCGGCGCCGCCCAGATCACCCGCCGCTCCCTCGGCACCCCGGTCTTCGCCGGCATGATCGCCGCCAGCGGCATCGGTATCTTCGTCATTCCCCTGCTCTACGTCGTGTTCGAAACCATGCGCGAACGCAGCCACCGCAAACGCGCCCCCCAACCCCGCATGATCGAACACGCCGGCGACGATTAGGGTCGAGGGCCCACCCCCTCGATCCCGAGTCGGGGACGTTCGATGGCCGGGCAGCGGTTCATCACCACGGTCAGCCCGGCGGCGCGGGCGATAGCGGCTGCTTCCGGGTTGACCACGCCGAGTTGCATCCAGATCGTTTTCGCCTTGAGCCGGATGGCCGCCGCCACGGCCGGCATCACCTTCTCGCTGGCACGGAACAGGTCCACCATATCGAGCGGTTCGGCTTCATCGAGGGAAGCGACCACGCGTTGTCCGTGCAGATGGTGTCCCGCCAGACCAGGGTTGACCGGCGTGACCACATACCCGCGATCGAGCAGAAACCGCATCACCCGGTTGGAGGGGCGCTCAGGATTGGCCGAGGCCCCGACCAGCGCAATCCGCTGCGTCCGCTGCAAAATCCTCCGAATTGCCGCATCGTCCAGGCCATCGATCGCCGTCATCATCCGCTGCCTCCTCTGGCCGGTTGCCGGTTGCTCCTGTAGAGCTTTGCCGGATGCGCGCGGCAAGACCCTATCTCATTTTCATCTTCGGCCTGCTCACACTCGCCGTGTGGTTCTGGCCGAACCGCCCGCAGGCGGGTGACGTGACCATGCCGGATGCCCGGTTTCATTCGGTTTCCTACGCGCCGTTCCGCGCCTGGCAATCGCCGCTCACCGGCACCTTCCCAACCGGTGCCGAAGTCGCGCAGGATCTCAAACTCATCGCGAAACACGCCGATGGCATCCGCACCTATTCGTCGCTCGAAGGCGATTACGACATCGGCGCGCTCGCGAAGCAGGCCGGGCTGAAAGTCTGGGTCGGCATCTGGCTCGGCTCGAACCCCAGGGACAACGCCCGGGAAATGGCCGCCGGCATCGCCCAGGCCAACGCCCATCCGCATACCGACACCCGCGTGGTCGTCGGCAACGAGGTCCTGCTCCGCCGCGATCTCTCGGCAGCCGATCTTATCAAGGACATCGACTACGTCAGGGCGCGGGTAAAACAGCCAGTGGCCTATGCGGATGTCGCGAGTTTCTGGTTCGAGTTTCCCCAGGTCGCCAAACACGTCGACATCGTCATGATCCACCTGCTGCCCTATTGGCAGAACCATCCGGTAAATGTGAACGCCGCCATTGCCCGCATCGGCCGCACCATCGCCAGGACCGAAAAACTCTTCCCCGGCAAGCGCATGTCGGTCGGCGAAACCGGCTGGCCGAGCCGTGGCCGCTGGCGCGGCGATGCCGCCCCGTCGCGCATCAACGAAGCGGTTTTTCTCCGCAAATTCGTCAGCCTCGCGCATCGCGATCACGTCGATTACAACCTGATCGAAGCCTTCGACCAGAACTGGAAATATCACGACGAAGGCATTGCCGGGGCCAATTGGGGGATCTGGAACGCCGCGCGCCAGCCCAAGTTTCCGCTCGAAGGCCCGGTCGTCGAAATGCCGCACTGGCCGCTCTACGCCGGTACCGCAATCCTGCTTTCGGTCGCGCTCACGATTTTCGGGGGGGCGGTCGGGCCGCTCGCAATTGCGCTCGCATTCGGCCTCGGCAATGCGCTCACCTATGCCGGCGCGATCACGTGGCATGAGCTATATGATTATTCGCTGATCATCTGCGCCCTCGTGAACATCCCCGCCCAGGCGGCGCTGGCGTGGTTCGTGATCCGCCGCGCGCGCGGCCCTGCGCGATCGACCCCGGCAGCCCATACCATCCTGCTCGCCCGGGCCAGCCTGTTCGGTCATGCCCATTTGCGCGACTGGGCGGCACGCCGGTTCGATCATCTCTGGTTCCTGTTTCTGTTCACCGCCGCGATCGTCCAGGCCTTCCTCGTGTTCGATCCGCGCTACCGCGACGCGCCCTTCGCTATCTTCGCGGTCCCGGTGATCGTAGCAATCTGGCGCCTCCTCGCGCGCGATCTCCCCGCGGTCAATGACTGGCGGGACTGGCTGCCGAGTGCGGTCATCGCCGTTGGCGCAATCGCCAGCATCGTCATCTCCGGGCTGCTCAACACCGAATTCCTGATCTGGAACCTGCTCGCCCTCATCCTCGCAGCCCCCAACCTCATCGCGACATTGCGCCCGCTCAGCTTGCGCAACGAGGCACACGCCGCACATTGAACCTGACATCCAATCGGAGCGCGCATGAACGACATCACCACCCCACCCCACGCCCTGAAGCAGCCGATTCATATCGAGCAGCTCGGTCGGGTCCGGACCGATGATTACGCCTGGATGAAAGACCCCGACTGGCAGCTCGTCCTGCGCGATCCGGCCCGGCTGCGCGCGGATATTCGGGCCCATCTACTCGCCGAGAACGCCTATACCGATGCGGTTCTGGCCGGGACGACAGGATTGCAGGAGACCATCCGCGCCGAGATGAAATCCCGCATCCAGCCGGACGATGCCGCAGTTCCCAGGCCTGACGGTGCCTTTGCGTATGGTTATCGCTACGAGGCCGGTGCCGAGCACCCGCGTTATATCCGCACACCCCGCGATGGCGGACCCGAAACCCTGCTGCTCGATGCCGATGCCCAAGCCGCCGGCCACGCCTATTATCGGGTGATCGCGGCCCACCACAGCCCGGATCACAGGCAGTTCGCCTATGCCGAGGACACCCAGGGGTCCGAAATCTATCGGGTGCGGGTCATCGACATCGCAACCCGCACCCTCCTGCCCGATCCGATCGAATCCTGCATGGGCGAATTCGTATGGTCGCCCTGCTCGCGCTATATTTTCTGGGTCTTCGTGAACGATAGCGGGCGACCGGACAAAGTGTATCGCCGCACCGTCGGTCGTACCGAAGACGTTCTGATCTATGAGGAAACCGACCAGGGTTTCTTCGTCGGTCTTTCGTCCGCAACGTCCGGCGGGTCGATCTTCATCACGACCGGCGACAACGACACTTCGGAAGTCCACCGCATCCCCGGCAACGATCCCACCGCCCCGGCCCAGCTCATCGAGCCCCGGACCAAGGGTCTCCGCTATCGCGCCGATGACTGGCGCGATCGCCTGATCATCCTCACCAACGCCGATGACGCGACCGACTTCAAATTGGTGGAAGCCCCCTTCGCGACTCCGGGACGCGCCCACTGGCGCGATCTCGTTCCCCACCGTCCCGGCCATTTCATCGCCGAATTCACCCTGCTGGCCGATTATATCATCCGGGTCGAACGGGCCGATGCCAATAACCGGATCATCATCCGCACCCGCGACGGCGGCGAATCCGATATCGCAGTCCATGAGCAGGCCTACGTTCTCGCTCTCGATCCCGGCCTCGAATTCGATACCGCCACGCTCCGCTTCATCTATTCGTCGCCCACCACGCCGCGCCAATGGTTCGACTACGATATTCCGACCGGGGCGCGGCAGTTGCGCAAGACCCAGACGATCCCGGCCGGGCACGACCCCGCGCAGTATGAAACCCGCCGTCTGACCGCGACGGCGGCGGATGGAGCGACCATCCCCATCACGATCCTGATGCGGCGCGGCACGCCGCTCGATGGCAGCGCGCCGCTTCATTTGTACGGCTATGGTTCCTACGGGATGTCGATACAGCCGTGGTTCCAGTCGAATATCCTGAGCCTTGTCGATCGCGGCTGGATCCACGCCATCGCCCATATCCGCGGCGGCACCGAAAAGGGCTGGAACTGGTTCCTTGCCGGTCGCGGGCCGCATAAAATGAACAGCTTCACCGATTTCATCGCGGTCGCCGAACACCTCATCGCGGAAAACTACACCAGGCCCCGCCGTATCGTCGCCCATGGCGGCTCTGCCGGTGGCCTGCTCATGGGCGCTGTCCTCAACATCCGCCCCGATCTCTGGGCCGGAGTGATCGCTGCAGTACCCTTCGTCGATGTCCTCAACACCATCTCCGATGAAACCCTGCCGCTCACCCCGCTCGAATGGCCCGAATGGGGCAACCCCCTCACCGACGCCGCCGCCTACGACACCATCGCCGCCTATTCGCCCTACGACAACATCACTGCCCAACCCTACCCGCCGGTTCTCGCCACCGGTGGCTTGTCGGACCCCCGGGTCACCTACTGGGAGCCAGCCAAATTCGTGGCCCGGTTGCGGGACCATACGACGGGCACCGCCCCGATCATGGCAAGGATCAATATGGACGCCGGCCATTTCGGCAACGCAGGCCGCTTCGATGCGCTCAAGCAGCTCGCACAGAACTATGCGTTCGCGATCTGGGCGATCGAGCGGTAAAACAAACCAGTAAAGACGTTTTTTTTACAAATCGGGCCTTTTACAAATCAGGAGACTTCCGCCACTTCACCCCCCGAACACCACGGTCTTGCTCCCGCTGATGAACACCCGCCGTTCCACATGAAACAGCACGGCGCGCGCCAGCACCCGCCGTTCGATATCGCGTCCCTTGCGCACCAACGTTTCCGGTGTATCGCCATGGGAAATCCGTTCGACATCCTGTTCGATGATCGGCCCTTCATCGAGGGCGGTGGTCACGTAATGCGCGGTCGCCCCGATCAGTTTCACCCCGCGTGCGTAAGCCTGATGATATGGTTTCGCGCCTTTGAATCCTGGCAGGAACGAGTGGTGGATATTGATGCATCGCCCCGCCAGTTTCGCCACCAGCGCGTCCGACAGAACCTGCATGTAGCGCGCCAGGATCACCAGTTCCGCCCCGGAATCCCGCACCAGCCGCCAGATTTCCGCCTCCTGCTCCATCTTGGTCTCGGCGGCGATCGGCAGATGATGAAAGGGAATGCCATCCAGATCCAGGTGTTCATAGGTTTCGCGCTGATGGTTGGCGATGATCCCGGCAATATCCATCGGCAGTTCGCCGGTTCGTTGCCGATAGAGCAGGTCGACCAGACAATGGTCGAACCGCGATACCAGAATCATCGCCCGGGGCCGATGCGCGGTCTCGGTAATCGCCCAGTTCATACCGTAGGAGTCGGCGATCGGTGTGAAGTCGGGCTTCGGGGCCGACGCATCGAGCGGGTCGAACACCACGCGCA
>JAQTXO010000507.1 GCA_028688765.1 Acidiphilium sp.
ATCCTGATGTTCTCCTTCTTCGAATCCCTCCTCAACCCCACCGCCCGCCCGCCTCACCGCACTCTGCCGGTGCTCGGCGAACCCCGCGCCCTCGTCCGCTTCTACGTCCATTTCCTCCGCCAGGCCCCGTGGCTGATCGTCGGCCTGTTCGTCTCCGGCATCATGGTCGCCGGACTCGATCTCACCCTGCCGCTCTTCATCGGCCAGATCACCGCCATGCTCACCCACACCGCGCCGAAACTCCTCCTCGCCACCCACTGGCGCGAACTCCTCCTCATGGCCGTCGTCGTCCTCATCCTCCGCCCCGGCGCCCGCCTGATGCAGGATCTCTTCACCAACCAGGCCATCAACCCCGGCCTCACCAACCTCATCCGCTGGCAGAACCACTTCCACCTCGTCCGCCAGAGCTGGACCTTCTTCCAGAACGACTTCGCCGGACGCATCGCCAACCGCGTCATGCAGACCGGACCGGCCCTCCGCGAATCCATGGTCTCCGCCACCAACGCGGTCTGGTACTTCATCGTCTACGGCACCGCCGCCATCCTCGTCCTCACCCACGCGGACTGGCGGCTCGGCCTGCCCATCCTCGCCTGGCTGCTCGCCTATATCGGCCTCATGATCTACACTGTCCCCCGCCTGCGCGAACGCTCCCGCGCCGTCTCCGAAGCCCGCTCCGCCCTCACCGGACGCATCGTGGACAGCTACACCAACATCCTCACCGTCAAACTCTTCGCCCGCTCCGCCGACGAAGACGCCTTCGTCCAGGAAACCGTCGACAAACCCACCAAAATCGTCCGCCGCCAGACCCGCATGGTCACCGGCTGGATCTTCTCCCTCACCACCCTCAACGCGCTGATGATCGCCGGCACCGCCACCGTCGCCCTCGCCCTCTGGGTCCACGGCAAAATCGCCCTCGCCGCCGTCGCCACCGCCCTGCCGATGGCCTGGAACATGGCGAACTTCTCCGGCTGGATCTCCATGAACATCTCCGCCATCTTCGAAAACCTCGGCGTGGTGCAGGACGGCATGCGCTCCATCGCCCAACCCCGCCAGATGGGCGACGCCCCGGACGCAACCCCCTTCAAATTCCACCAGGGCCGCATCGAATTCGACCACGTCACCTTCGATTACGGCCGCATCCGCGACCAGGGTGCCCGCGGCGGCGTCCTGCACGACCTCAGCCTGACCATCGAACCCGGCGAACGCGTCGGCCTCATCGGCCGCTCCGGCGCCGGCAAATCAACCCTGGTCAACCTCCTGCTCCGCTTCCACGACCCCGCCACCGGGCGCATCACCATCGACGGCCAGAACATCCGAACCCTCACCCAGGAATCCCTGCGCGGCGCCATCGGCATGGTCACCCAGGACACCTCCCTCCTCCACCGCTCGATCGCCGAAAACATCCGCTACGGCCGCCCCGAAGCCTCCATGCAGGACGTGATCGACGCCGCCCGCGAAGCCCACGCCTTCGATTTCATCGAGGAACTCGAAGACTGGGACGGCCGGCGCGGCTTCGACGCCCATGTCGGCGAACGCGGCGTCAAACTCTCCGGCGGCCAACGCCAACGCATCGCCATCGCCCGCGTCATCCTCAAGGACGCCCCCATCCTCGTGCTCGACGAAGCCACCTCCGCCCTCGATTCCGAAGTCGAAGCCGCCATCCAGGAACAACTCGCCGGCCTCATGGAAGGCCGCACCGTCATCGCCATCGCCCACCGCCTCTCCACCATCGCCCGCATGGACCGCCTGATCATCCTCGACGCCGGCCGCATCGTCGAAACCGGAACCCACGAATCCCTCCTGAACCAGAACGGCATCTACGCCAGCCTCTGGCGCCGCCAATCCGGCGCCATGCAGATCGACGCGTGACGCCCGGCGCGGGACCAAGGCAAGTCAGGCAAAGCAAAGGCAAGCACTTCTTTTTTGCAAAAAAGAAGCAAAAAACTCTTTTGAATCCGAGTGCTGTTGAAAGCCTGCTGGCCTCGGTCGAACCACATCGGCCCGAACCGACCGCATGTTGAGCATCGTTCGGTGTCGGACATGGCCTTGCAACAACCTCCTGCCCCGCCCGCCATGCGCGTGTAATGAGCCGCCGCCCGGAACATCACCCTTGCCCGCGCCAGCCCACAGCCTTAATATGACCACTGTAGTCCCATCTTGTTCGGAGTCGGCCATGCGGGAAATCCAGCTTCGCGACGCCAAGGCCAGCCTGTCCGCCGTGGTGGACGATGCAGTACGCGGCGAACCCGCCATCATCACCCGCCACGGCAAACCCGAGGCCGTGGTCTTGAGCTTCGCGGAATGGCAGCGTCTCTCGCACGTACCCTCCTTCGGCCAATTGCTGATGGCCGCACCTCTCGACGAAGCCGATCTGCCACCCCGCAACACCACCCCACCCCGTGATAGCAGCCTCTGATCCTTGTACCTGGTCGACACCAACGTCATCTCGGCCCCCGCGCCCTCACGCGTTCCCCCGCCCGAACTGACCACCTGGATGCACGCCCACTCAACCGACTTGTTCCTCTCCACCGTCACGATCGCCGAAATCGAGGACGGCATCGCCAAAGCCAAACGCGAGGGAGCAACCCGCAAAGTAACTAACCTCGCCGCCTGGCTCGAAACCACACTCCACCTCTACGCGCCCCGCATCCTCCCGTTCGACCTCCCAACCGCCCGCCTCGCCGGTCATCTATCAGACCAAGCCCGAGCCAAGGGACACGCCCCAGGCTTCGCCGACATCATCATCGCCGCCACCGCACAGCGCCACGGAATGACGATCCTAACCCGCAACCTGCGGCACTTTGCGGTGGTGCCGGTAGGTTGGACAGGTTCCGGGGGAGAATAAGCTAAAGCTGGTTTCCCGGTTTGTGGTGAACATGATCCCCGGAAACAAATTCAGAATCAATCCTTCGGTTGCTGTGGCGCTGT
>JAQTXO010000508.1 GCA_028688765.1 Acidiphilium sp.
CCGGGGCGGAAGGGGGGGCGGCGGTCGCCGCAGAAGGGATGGTGGCGACCGCTGCCCCGATATTGTGTTCGACCACCTGGAAATCCCGCCACAGGGCGCGCGGCCACCACAGGCCGAACACCAGTAGCGGCAGCAGCGCGAGCCACATCGGCACGATCGACCATTTGCTGGTCCGGCGTGGTGGCGGGGCGTCGGGGTCAGGCGCCTCGAAATACATCTGGCGGAAATGATTGAGGAACCCGATAAAGATCACGATCAGCAGCACCGCCATGACGATCGCCGCCCATAATCCGATGCCGCCGAATCCGGCACGCAAAATGGTGATCTCGCTGGCGAACAGGCCGAACGGCGGCGCGCCGGTGATCGCGATGGCACCGGCCAGCCAGAGGGCGCCGCTGACCGGAAAATGGGTTCCGAACGCGCGGATCCGGCTCATCGACTTCGTGCCGAAACTGCGCATCGCGTTGCCTGCCCCAAAGAACATCAGAGACTTGTTCAGCGAGTGATTGAGCATGTGATACATCGCCCCCGCCACCCCGAGCGGTCCGCCGAAACCGAAGCCGATCGCGATGATGCCCATATGCTCGACGCTGGAATAGGCCATCAGCCGCTTCACCCCCCGCTGACGGATGATGAACAGGGCCGCCACGACCAGCGATGTGACACCGAAGACCACCAGCAACTGATCGGGCACGGCGAACAGCGCCGCGCGATGCAGCACGGCCAGGTAGCGCACGATTCCCGCCATCGCCGCGTTCAGCAACGCGCCGGAAAGCATCGCGGAAACCGGTGCCGGCCCCTCGCTATGGGCATCCGGCAGCCAGGTATGCATCGGTGCCAACCCGACCTTGGTGCCGAATCCGACCAGCACGAGTAGAAAGCTCAGGATCAGCAAAGTGTGGTTCATGTGCGGAGCGGCGTGACGTAGGGTCGCCCAGGTCATCTGGTAGGTCGGTCCCAGCGAAAACGTCCCGGCCCAGTAGAACAGAACGGTCCCGAGCAGTGCGAGCGTGATGCCGGCCGAGACGATGATGATGTACTTCCAACCCGCCTCGATCGATTCCGGTGCCTGTTCGAACGCGACGAGGAAGGTGCTGACAACGGTCGTCATTTCGATAGCGATCCAGTAGACGCCGGGATTGTTCATCAGCGGTGCGGCAAATATCGTCAATGCGAACAGCGCGAACAACTGATAGAATCGCGCCAGCCGCTCATCTTCATCCAGCGTGCGCATGTATCCCCGCGCATAGATCGAGGCGAGCAGATAGACGATGGCGGCACAGAGGATGACCCAGGCGCCGAGCGGATCGACGATGATGTAGCGATCGAGGAACCGCGCGCCATGCGCTGGCGCGGCGACGACGATCACGAGCGCGGCACCGAATGCGACGAGGGCGGCAAACAGGTTGAGGATCTCGGCCAGGACCGGTCGCGGCACCACCAGCATGATCAATATCGCCAAAGCCGGCGCGGCGATCAGAACAATTGTTGCAATCCCGATCATTCAGCCCACCAGCCGGCGCAACTGGATGGAACTCGTGCTGCCGACCTGGCCCATCAGGTAACGCACCAGAACACTGAAACAGACCACCACGATCAGCAGGTCGAACAGGATGACCAGTTCCAGAAGCATCGGCATGCCGGGCACCAGAATCTGGGTGCCGAGAAAAATCCCGTTTTCCAAAACCAGCAGGCCGAGTACCTGGCTGATCGCCTCGTGCCGCACGGCAAGCATGAGGTAGCCGATCAGCTTCATCGACAACATCACGGTCAGGGCAAGGATCACCACTTCGGCGGATATTCCCATCGCCCGACCGATATGGGCTGAAACGACCAGAGCAAATACGACCGCCGCCGCCCCGAGAACGAGGCTCGAACTCGGGCGAAGGATCGGGTCGAGTTCGCGCTCGACATTGAGCCGCCGCACGATCCGCAGCAGCAGATAGGGCAGAAGCGTCCCTCGGAAAAACGCGGTCAGCAGGGCGATCACGTAAAGTTCGGGATAATGATCGATATACCCGATCGCGGCCGAGAGCAGTGCGATCAGCCAGGATTCGGCCGCAAAGGCGATGAGATAATGCCGCAGCCAACGCGAACCGAGCATGACGAACGCAAGCAGGAGACTGGCGATCGCGATGGCACCGAACAGGGACGCTTCAACCGGCGTGGCATGGAACCCGTGCATGACGCTATCCGATCTGCGAACTGATGATGGCGAGAATCGCAAGCAGGAACGAGAGCGCGAGTGGTTCCTGATAACGATAGAAGCGCAGCCGCGACTGGATCGTATCAACGACCACGATGGCGCCGGCGACCAGCACGAACTTCACGATCACCGCGATCGCAGTACCCAACACGCCGACCGCCATCCCCCTCGAAGACATGAACCACGGCAGCGTCAGTACGTTGCAAAATATGGTGTAGAGAATGAATTGCTTCATCATCGAGGACCATTTCAGCAATCCGTAAAGCGGGCCGGAATATTCGAGGATGCGCCCTTCCTCGATCATGTAGACCTCGATATGCGTGCTCGAATGTATCGGCAGCTTGTCGGTCTCGACCGTGAGCAGAATAAAGAACGCCGCTACCAGAAACAGGTGCGACGGCGCCAGATACACCGCCGGTTTGGCGACCAGCAGATGATTGACCACGAAGGGCAACATCGAGTTGGCGAAAAGCGTGATGCCGACGAAAACCAGAATGAGCGTGGGCTCTGCAAGGATCCCGATGATCGCCGACCGGCTCGATCCGATCCCGCCATAGGCGCTCCCGCTATCCAACCCGGCCAGGGTGATCATGAACGACCCCAGGGTCAGGATCAGCCCGCCCCCGAGAATGTCGCCCATATTCGAAAGCGGCAACGGAAAATTTGTCAGCACCGGTATCAGCATCGGCACCGTCATCATGCAGGTAAAGG
>JAQTXO010000509.1 GCA_028688765.1 Acidiphilium sp.
ATTGCGCGATATCCTCGCCCTGAATGTAGAGACCCTTGAACGTGCCGTCGATCGCGGCGTCCAGCATATTGGGGATACGCAGGCCCGGTTCGGGATCGATCGTGACGCCCCATTCCCGTTCGAACAGGGCGCGGACATCCGGCGTCGAGACATGGCGGTAGCCGGTGAATTCGTGCGGGAAACTGCCCATGTCGCAGCTTCCCTGCACATTGTTCTGGCCGCGCAGCGGGTTCACCCCGGCACCGACATGGCCGATATTACCGGTCGCCATCGCGAGGTTGGCGAGCGCCATGACCGCTGTGGTGCCCTGGCTGTGTTCGGTGACGCCGAGGCCGTAATAGATCGCGGCATTGCCACCGGTCGCGTAGAGCCGAGCGGCGGCGCGGACGTCTGCGGGGTCGGCACCGGTGATCGCGGCGGTCGCCTCCGGGCTGTTGCTCTCGCGGGCGACGAATTCGGCCCAGTCGGCGAAGGCATCGGTCTCGCAGCGCTCGCGGACGTAGTCGGCGTCGATCAGGTTTTCAGTCACGATGACATGGGCGAGGGCCGACAGGATCGCGACATTGGTGCCGGGGCGGATCGCGAGGTGGATCGCCGCCTCGATATGCGGGGTGCGGACCAGATCGATCCGGCGGGGATCGATCACGATGAGTTTTGCCCCTTCGCGCAGGCGCTTTTTCATCCGCGAGGCGAAGACCGGGTGGCCGTCGGTCGGGTTGGCGCCGATCAGGAGCATGACATCGGCATGTTCGACACTGTCGAAATCCTGGGTGCCGGCCGAAGTGCCGAAGGTCTGGCTGAGCCCGTAGCCGGTGGGCGAGTGGCAGACCCGGGCGCAGGTGTCGGTATTGTTGTTGCCGAACACCGCGCGGACCAGCTTCTGGACGAGGTAGGTTTCCTCGTTGGTGCAGCGCGAGGAGGTGATCGCGCCGACCGCATCCTTGCCGTGCGTGGCCTGGATGCGTCTGAATTCCGAGGCGGTATGGGCGATCGCCTCATCCCACGAGACCTCGCGCCACGGATCGGTGATGCGGGCGCGGATCATGGGCTTCGTGATGCGGTCGCGATGGGTGGCATAGCCGAAGGCGAACCGCCCCTTGACGCAGGAATGGCCGTGATTGGCCTTGCCGTCCTTGTACGGCACCATCCGCACCACCTGCTCGCCGCGCATTTCGACCTTGAACGAACAGCCGACGCCGCAATAGGCGCAGGTGGTGACCTTCGAGTGTTCCGGCTGGCCGATCTCGATGACCGATTTTTCCATCAGCGTCGCGGTCGGGCAGGCCTGCACGCAGGCGCCGCACGAGACGCATTCGGAGTCGAAGAAACTCTCTTCCATGCCGGGTGAAACTTTGGACTCGAACCCGCGCCCGGCGATGGTCAGGGCGAAGGTGCCCTGAACCTCCTCGCAGGCGCGCACGCACCGCGAGCAGACGATGCATTTCGCGGGGTCGAACTGGAAATACGGGTTGGACCCATCCTTGGCCGAGGCGAGATGGTTTTCACCGGCATAGCCGTAGCGGACATCGCGCAGCCCCACCGCGCCCGCCATGTCCTGCAACTCGCAATTGCCGTTGGCCGAGCAGGTCAGGCAGTCGAGCGGATGATCGGAGATATAGAGCTCCATCACGCCGCGGCGGATTTTGCCGAGCCGCTCGTTCTGGGTGTGGACAACCATACCCTCGGCGACCGGGGTGGTGCACGAGGCGGGGGTGCCGGCGCGACCTTCGATTTCGACGAGGCAGAGACGGCAGGAGCCGAAACTGTCGAGCATGTCGGTGGCGCAGAGCTTGGGGATCTGCGTGCCGATCTCCATCGCCGCCCGCATCACCGAGGTGCCTTCGGGAACGCTGACGGTGACGCCATCGATGGTGAGAGCGACCAGTTTTTCGGCCTGGACCGGCTTGGTGCCGTAGTCGATTTCGTGAACGAGACCCATGGGTTGGTTCCTTTATTCGGCCGCCAGAGGCAGCGGCTTCGCCGCGAAATCCTCGGGGAAATGGTTCATCGCGCTCAGGACCGGATAGGGCGTGAAACCGCCCATCGCGCAGAGCGAACCAAGCTTCATGGTTTCGCAAAGGTCGCGCACCAGAGAGAGGTTTTTCTCGGGCTCGATACCGGCGGCGATTTTATCGAAGGTTTCCACGCCGCGCACCGCGCCGATCCGGCACGGGGTGCATTTGCCGCAGGATTCATGGGCGCAGAATTCCATGGCGAACCGGGCCATTTTTGCCATGTCGGCGGTATCGTCGAACACCACGAGGCCACCATGGCCGATCAGCCCGTCCCGCTGGGCGAAGGCTTCGTAATCATAGGGGGTGTCGAACAAAGCAGGGGGGAAATAGGCACCCAGCGGTCCCCCGGCCTGCACCGCGCGGACCGGGCGCCCCGATGCGGTGCCGCCGCCGACATCCTCGATCAGCTCCCCGAGGGTGATGCCGAAGGCACATTCGAACAGGCCGCCATGATGGATGTTGCCGGCGAGTTGCACCGGCATGGTGCCGCGCGAGCGGCCATAGCCGATCCCGGCGTAACGCTGCGCGCCCTCGGCGAGAATGAAGGGGACGCTGGCGAGGGAGATGGTGTTGTTGATGACGGTCGGCTGACCGAACAACCCCTTGATCGCGGGCAGCGGCGGCTTGGCGCGCACCTGGCCCCGTTTGCCTTCCAGGCTTTCGAGCAGGGCGGTTTCCTCGCCGCAGACATACGCACCCGCGCCCACCCGCACCTCCAGATCGAAATCGAATTGGCTGCCGGCAATGCCGCGCCCCAGCCAGCCCGCCCGCGTCGCGATGGCGATGGCTTCGTTCATGATCCGGATCGCGAACGGATATTCCGACCGCAGATAGACGTATCCCTGCGTCGCCCCGACCGCGATACCCGCGATGGTCATGCCCTCAATCAGCATGAACGG
>JAQTXO010000510.1 GCA_028688765.1 Acidiphilium sp.
ACATCGGCTGCGGCGTCACCACCGGCATCGGCGCGGTCATCAACACCGCCAAGGTCCAGCCCGGGGACAACGTGGTCATCTTCGGCCTCGGCGGCATCGGGCTCAACGTCATCCAGGGTGCCCGCATCGCCGGAGCCGACAAGATCATCGGCGTCGATCTCAACAACGGCCGCAAGGCGATGGCGGAAAAATTCGGCCTCACCCATTTCGTCAATCCGTCCGAAATCGGCGAGGATCTCGTCCCCTACCTCGTCAACCTCACCGATGGCGGGGCCGATTTCAGCTTCGAATGTATCGGCAACGTCAAGGTCATGCGTCAGGCGCTGGAATGCTGCCATCGCGGCTGGGGCACCTCGATCATCGTCGGCGTCGCCGGCGCCGGGCAGGAAATCTCGACCCGCCCGTTCCAGCTCGTCACCGGCCGCAACTGGCGCGGCACCGCGTTCGGCGGCGCCCGTGGCCGGACCGACGTACCGAAAATCGTCGACTGGTACATGGACGGCAAAATCAACATCGACGACCTGATCACCCACGTCCTGCCCTTCGAGCAGATCAACGAAGGATTCGAATTGATGCGCAGAGGCGAAAGCATCCGCAGCGTCGTCGTCTATTGATGAAACACCGGCTGGCGGCCAGCGCGTTGTCGTTGTGGGTAAGCACGGCATTGACCGCTGTGGCCATGGCCCAAGTCGCCCCGCCACCCGGCCCGCCAGCCGCCCCGCCAATCATCCCTGTTCCCGGCTCCGTCGCGATCCAGCGGATCGTGGTCAGCGCCACCCGCACGCCGGAATCCAGCTTCAACGTCCCCGCCTCGATCTACACCGTCACCGGGCGCGAGGTCAGCGAGGCCAACGAACAGGAAAACCTCACCGAAAGCCTCCGCCGCGTCCCCGGCCTCGATGTCCAGAACCGGCAGGACTACGCCCAGGGCATCCGCATCACCTCGCGCGGCTTCGGCGCGCAGACCGCCTTCGGCACCCGCAACGTCAAAATCCTGATCGACGGCATCCCCGCCACCCAGCCGGACGGGACCGGCGATTCCGAAGTGATCGACCTCGGCGACGTCTCGCGCATCGAGGTTCTCAACGGCCCCTTCTCGGTCCTCTACGGCAACGCCGCCGGCGGCGTCATCCAGGTCTTCAGCAAAAGCGGCCCCGCCGAACCCACGCTCAGCGGCGGCCTCCTCGCCGGCAGCTACGGCTCATGGCGCGCCAGCGCCTCCTACGGCGGCAACGAAAAAATCGGCACCGACGGCTCGTTCAACTATATGATGAACGCCTCGGATTTCTACTCCGGCGGCTACCGCGACCACAGCGCCGCCCGCCGCCAACAGTTCTACGGCAAATACCGCGTCAAGGTCGATGCCGACACCAGCTACACCCTCCTGATCGACGGCCTCAACGAACCCAATTCCCAGGACCCCGGTGCCCTCACCGCCGCCCAGTACCGCGCCGACCCCCGGCAGGCCGGCACCGGCGCGGATCGGTTCGACACCCGCAAAACCCTGCGCCACTTCCAGTTCGGCTTCATCCTCCGCCACCGCTTCAACGCCAACAACAGCATCCGCCTGCTGGTCTACGATGTCGATCACGCGGTCCTGCAATATCTGCCCTTCACCGGCAGCTTCGCCGCATCCGGCGGCGGCGTGGTCGATCTCGAACGCAAATCCGGCGGCGTCGGCGCCCGCTTCACCCACAAGGACGACATCGCCGGCATCCCGATCACCGCGGTCGCCGGCATCGATTTCGGCTACGAAGACCAGCACCGCAAAGGCTACGTCAACAATTACGGCACCATCGGCGCCCTCCGCCGCAACGAACAGGACACCGCCCGCAACATCGCCGAATACGCCCAGCTCAACGCCGACCTCACCCCGAAACTCATCCTCGACGCCGGCATCCGCCACAGCCAGGACCAGTTCACCGTCCAGGATCTCTACGTCACCCCCACCCTCACCAACGACACCGGCAGCGTCACCTACGGCCATACCAGCCTCGTCGCCGGCGTCACCTACCACCTGACCCCCACCACCAACCTCTTCGCCGATTACGGGGAAGGCTTCGAAACCCCCACCCTCGACCAGCTCGCCTACCTCCCCAACGGCGAAGCCGGCTTCAACGCGGCCCTCGTCCCCACCACCAGCGAAAATTACGAGGCCGGCATCAAATCCCTGCTCGGCAGCCGCACCTACCTCACCCTCGCCGGCTTCCACATCCACACCAGCAACCAGATCGTGGTCTCCTCCTCGACCGATGGCCGCACCGCCTACGCCAACGAAGGCCAGACCGACCGCAACGGCGTCGATGCCAGCATCGACAGCTTCCTCCCCCACCATATCGAACTCTACGGCGCCTACAGCCTGCTGAAAGCGGTCTTCACCAACAGCCCGGTCGCCGGAAAATTCCTCCCCGGCGTTCCCGCCCAGCGCATCTACGGCGAATTCGACTGGCACGACCCCGCAAGCGGCTTCTACACCTCGCTCAACGGCCAATGGCAAACCCGCATGTATGTCGACAATGCAAACTCCGCCTACGCCGCCGGCTACTTCACCGCAGGCATCGCCGGCGGCTTCCGCCAAACCCTCGGCAAATTCGCCTTCAACGAATTCGCCCGCGTCAACAACATCCTCAACCGAACCTACGTCGGCGCCGTCGTCATCGCCGCCAGCAACGGCGAATACTACGAACCCTCACCGGGCCGGAACTTTATCATCGGCATGACCGGGAAAGTTAAGTTCTGACGACAGGTAAGGCAAGGGAAGCACTTCTTTTTGTGAACAAAAAGAAGCAAAAAAACTTTGTTGATCCGGGTCTGTGCCGGTTTCGACGCCCGTGCCTCCGCAAATAAAAGTTTTTTGCTTCTTTTTTACAAAAAAGAAGCGCTTTCTTTCTTCCTTTCCCCCCCCCCCCC